>JAQBZS010000680.1 GCA_027622115.1 Planctomycetota bacterium
CTCTTTGTTGAAGATCGACGCATCAATGATGGCTGACGCCACCGTCTATGTTTCGTCCTGTTGATCTTTGCGTCCGTGGCAGGTTGACGGTAAAGTCAGCAATGGCTGGCTGCTGTGATTCGATTTGAGGACGATTATGCTGCGAATCCATACCCTTGGAAGATTGCTCTGCGATGGCATCAGTCGTCGAGACCTGATGCAGGTCAGCGGATTATCTCTTCTGAGCGGATTGACGCTGCCGAGACTCGGACGGGCTGCGGAATCAAACATTCCCAGACCATCGGGGCCGGCGAAGTCCGTGATTCTGTTCAATCTGCTGGGTGGCCCCAGTCAGCTCGACATGTTTGATATGAAGCCCGCCGCTCCCGTGGAAGTTCGTGGTGAGTTCAAGTCGATCCAGACTTCTCTGCCGGGTTTGCAGATCTGTGAGCACATGCCGAAGATTGCCCGGATGATGCACAAGGCAGCACTCATCCGCACCGTGACGCATGGTTACAATTCCCATAACCCGCTCAACATCATGACGGGCTGGAGCCTCGGCAATCCTGCCGCATTATCCCCCGATCCCAATGACCCGCCGGATATCGGTGCGGTGTGTCAGTATCTTGGCATGGGACCGGACGATATGCCCGGTGCAGTTTGTCTGCCGTGTTATCCGGGCTGGGGTGAGAGCAGCATGTATCCGGGAATTCGGCGGCCGGGGCCATACGGAGGCCATCTGGGCAGCCAATACGATCCGCTGTTTGCTCTTTGCGATCCGACCTTTGACAGGACACCGGATCGCCAGTATTACGGGACTGCCATCGCGCTGGGTGAACCGAAAATGCCGGCCGCCGATGCGCTGCCCGACATGACGAACCAGCGGCTCAATCACCGCCGGTCAATGCTGACGCAGATCGACAGAGAATTTCAACAGACTTTCAAGTCAAAGTCGGTGCAACAACTCGACAGGTTTCAGGAGCAGGCATTCAGTCTGCTGTGCGGAAGCAAAGTTCGCGACGCCTTTGATCTCTCACGTGAGTCGGCCGAACTGAGACAGACCTATGGCCGAACTCTCTTCGGAAACTGTATGCTGGTTGCTCGCCGACTGGTCGAAGCGGGAGTGCCATTTATCAGCGTGCATGCCGAGAACTTTCTGCCAAACGGCTCATTCACCTACGACATGCACGAGAACAATTTTGCGATGCTGAAGGAACACAACCTGCCGGTGCTCGACACATTGCTGCCGGCACTTGTGGACGATCTGGAGCAGCGTGGTCTGCTCGATTCCACGTTGATCTATGTCATGGGAGAGATGGGACGTTCGCCAAAGGTCAATGCCAAAGCCGGTCGCGACCATTGGCCACAGTGTGGTTTCTGTCTGATGATCGGCGGAGGAATCAAGGCGGGCGTCGAATACGGCACAACAGACGCCATCGCGGCTTATCCGGCATCCAACCCTGTCTCGCCTGCTGACATTGTGGCCACGATCTACCAGCAGCTGGGCATCGATCCTCATACGATGCTCCCGGACCGCACCGGTCGTCCGTTGCCCATCGCTCATGGCGGGCAACCGATCTGGGACATTATCGGGTAGATTGCTGCTCGACAGCTGTGAATTGCCGCACTAGAGTCTGAAGGCGAGTTTCAAAATTCAGTAGTGTGTAAACATTTGGTGATAGTCGTCCAACAGCAGGCTGTTGGACCTAAAGCGGCAGCAGGCTGCCGCAGTCCAAATGACATCAGCAGGAGACCGAACATGAATCATGCGGTGAGCCTCTCCGTGATCTGGAGTTTTCTCTGCACAGGCATTCTGCGGGCTGACGGCGATGTCGAGTTCTTTGAGAAACAGGTCCGGCCGATTCTGGTTGAACGGTGCGAAGGGTGCCATTCCGCAGCGAAGGGGAAGTCCAGCGGCGGCTTGTCGCTCGACACGCGCGACGGTTGGCTCAAAGGAGCCGACAGCGGCCCGGTGGTCCTGCCACATAAGCCGAACGAAAGCCTGCTCGTTCAGGCCGTCCGCTATGGTGAAGACGGACCGCAGATGCCTCCCATGGACAAAGGCGGCAAGCTGAGCGATGCGGAGATCGAAGTTCTGGTCGAATGGGTACGCCGCGGCGCACCCGACCCGCGCGTCGCTCAGAAACGGATTGGTGTGACTCCGGACGAGGCGAAAGCATGGTGGGCGTTTCAGCCTCGGCGCGATCCTGCACCTCCGGAAGTTCGGGCAACCGACTGGCCGCGAAACGATCTCGACCGCTTTGTGCTTGCGAAGCTGGAGGCTGTCGGCTTCGCTCCGGCGTTCGCGGCGGATCGAGTTGCCTGGCTCCGTCGAGCGACATTCGATCTGACCGGTCTTCCGCCCTCGCCGGAGGAAATCGATGCGTTCCTGTCTGACCCCACGGATCGTGCGTTCGAAACGGTCGTCAATCGGCTGCTCGAGTCACCCGCCTACGGCCAGCGCTGGGCGCGGCATTGGCTCGACGTTGTTCGTTATGCCGATTACCACGATTTCAATCCAGCGTTGCGCACGGCGAGTTGCGAGATCACCGAAGCGTGGCGGTATCGTGACTGGGTGGTCGATGCGTTGAATCGCGATCTGCCGTTCGATCAGTTCATCGTCCATCAGATTGCCGGCGATCAACTTCCGAGCCCGACTGGCGACGAGGTCTACCCCGACGGACTGATCGCGACGACCTTTTTGTCCAACGGAGTGTGGGATCGAGGCGACGCCGACAAGGAGAAGATTGTCAGCGACATGGTCGACGACAATATCGGCATCATCGGCAAGGCGTTTCTCGGACTGACGCTCGAATGTGCCCGTTGTCACGATCACAAATTCGATCCGATCTCCACCGAAGACTATTACGGCCTGGCGGGCATATTCTACAGCTCGCACATCCTGAAGGAACTCGGCACCAAAGGCGGCGAGTACAACGTTAACCGCGTGCCTCTGATCGGACCAACAGCACTGGCAAAGCGCGCTGAGCAGGAGAAACAACTCGCCGGATTGACCGCGACACTCGCCGAACTCGACGCACAACACCGCTTCCATGAACTGACCGCCGGCGGACGAACGCTGGTTCCTGCCACGTTTGAGAGTGAAGCCGGTGCGACGGGAATGATCGCTGACGATGGCGGCATCGCGGTCAGTGGAACACTGGCAAAGGACAGATACGTCGTCGAGACTGTCATTCCGGATGGTGTGCAGGCTCGATACCTGCGATTGGAAGCGTTGCCCGACGCAGCATTACCCGCCAGCGGGCCGGGACGAGCCAGCGATGGTAATTTCGCGGTCAGCCGATTCCTCGCGTCATTCGTTCCCCCCGACGGCCAGGCAGAACCAACGGCGATCAAGTTCGTCTCTGCTCAGGCCGATTTCGAACAGACGAACTTTGCTGCGAACAGCGCGCTGGATGACGATTTGAAGGACGGCTGGTCCGTGTCGCCTCATTTCGGCAAGGCGCATGTGGCGGTGTTTGAAGTCGCGCCGGAGACCGTGATCCCGGCGGGCTCAATGCTGCGAGTCACGATCGAACATCAATACGCCGATCAGCACGCGCTGGGCAAATTCCGTCTCTCGGTTGCAGAAACGCTGACGACGGCACTGCCTGCCGATACACCCGGGCGGAAAGAATTCGTCACTAACCGTGACGGCTTGCAGAGTGAATTGGCGGTTCCCATTCCGTTGGCGATGGCGGTCACCGATGGCGGCACTCCCGGCGGCCTGTTCCCCGACATTCAGGATGTCCCGGTTCACATCCGGGGAAGCTATGCGAAACTCGGCCCCGTCGTACCGCGTCGTCTGCCGAAATTCCTTGCCGGGGAAAGCCAGCCCGCGATCGCACAAGGCAGCGGGCGTCGCGAGTTGGCGGCCTGGGTGGCTTCACCCGACAATCCGCTCACTGCGCGCGTCATTGTCAATCGCATCTGGCACTGGCATTTTGGCGAGGGGCTGGTGCGAACGCCGAGCAACTTCGGCATGCTCTCTGAGCCTCCTTCGCATCCCGAACTGCTTGATTGGCTCGCGGCGCGGTTCGTCGATGAGGGTTGGTCGTTGAAATCGCTCCATCGACGGATCATGCTTTCTGCGACATACCGACAGAGCAGTCGAGTCTCACGTGATAAGTTCGACAAGGATCCGGAGAATCGGCTGCTCGGTCGATTCATGGCTCGGCGTCTGGAGGCCGAGGCGATCCGCGACGCGATACTCTCTGTCAGCGGCCAACTCGACCCGACACCCGGGGGTCCGGCGGGAGATGACTTCATGGTCCGTCGCCGATCGCTCTATGTTCAGACGGCCCGCTGGCAGCGCGATAGTTACGCGATCCTGTTTGACGCCGCGAATCCTGACTCCTCGACGGAGAAGCGTGCCACCAGCACGGTTGCACCGCAGGCCCTGTTGCTCCTCAATCATCCCTGGATGCTGGACCAGGCCAGGCATCTGGCCGAACGGCTGGTGAAGGACGTTCCCGAGGGCGACGGAGCCCGGATCGAGCGGGCCTATCAACTGCTGTACGGTCGCCGCCCGAACCAGGAAGAACTGGCAATTGGTCAAACGATCATCAATGAAGGAGATCCCGCTGTGCCGAATGGCGGCTGGGTCGATCTGGCGCATGTGCTCCTGTGCAGCAACGAGTTTGTGTTTGTCGACTGAGCATTGAAGCGGCATGGACTACGAGAACCGCTGATGAGAAAGTGGGAACGTGAGATATGCATCCTGCCTGTCGAAGTCACTGTCAAATCCATGACAGGCTGGAAGCCTGTCCACGATTTCAACAGCCCCCATCAGCGTCCATGAGTGTTCATCAGCGGTCACCTCG
>JAQBZS010000681.1 GCA_027622115.1 Planctomycetota bacterium
TGTCCCACGACTGATTGGTCGAGATCTGCTCGGCCATCCAATCTTCGAACTCGCCGACACTGAAGCGAGCCCGTTGATTTGTGGCGCGATTGAAGATGACGTCTCGCCAATAGCGGGCCAGATTTCGGCTGAACGCATCGGACTTGAGCAGTTGCTCGATCAACTTGCTCCGCTTGTCCTCACTAAAGTCGAGGGCGAACAGCGTGACTTCGGATGTATTCGGCGAGGCTCCCACAAGATCCAACGAGATGCGACGCAGGAAGTCGTCATCAGTGGTTACGGCGGCGATTGGCGTGTTGGACTTCTTGAGTTCGGCTTCGATCAACGCGTCGACCGTTGCGGCGGTGTCCGTCGAAGTTGGTGCGGTCGTCGTGCGATTGAATCGGCGAAGACCGACCTGTGCCGATGCGTTCTCCGCAAGCACGCTCAACGCCAAGACCATCACAATCGCCGACATGGGCCGCCGGACGAGACGTTGTTTCGAAGACATGAATACATTCCTTGCAAGTCTGGGTTCGCTGGACTCTCTCTGCATTTCAAACGGCACAGTGTTACGGCACGGAAGTTCGAAACGTACTCGGCACGCTTTTGTCCACATCATTTTGTGCGACGTTTGAGACAAAGTCATGCTGCTTGGCCCTATTCGAGTCCCACGTCTTGCGGTCGGAAATTGAAAAGTTGGTTGTCTCGGAAGATCAGCACCACCGTGGAGCCGTTCGCCGCCGGACCCCAACTGTAGGCCTTGTCCGTCTGGCGATAGACGGAATTGCGGTTCTTGAAGCTGCCATCGTCATAGATGCGTTCGCCGTCTTCACCCAAGATTTCATCGACGTCGCCGCGGGACATGCCGGGTTTGACTCGATGTTTGAGGAGCCAGTTGAGTGCTTCGTGGTCGCGGTCTTCGATAAAGCGCCGCTGCTTTTCCACCGCGGTCTTGTGCAAATCCGCGTCCGACTGCCAATCCGGACCTCGCTCGAAGATGTTGCCCGATTCGCAACCCGCGAGCAGACACAGCAGACTCAACGCGATCAAAACACGCACCACGGCGGATGTCATACGTAGCACTCCTTGCTGGCAAAGCTTCAAATCTCCCGCTCGATTCCCGAGTGGAGGGGGATGATTTCGGTTTCACGCGGATTGGTCGAGATGAGATTCTCGATGCAGTCTGGTTCATGTAAATTGTGAGAGTGATTCGCCGATACGAGCGAGTGGGGTAGTGCCGCCGAACGAGTCCTTGAGCTTTCTAGGAGCGAACAAACATGTCGTCCGGAACCGAAACGCTTTTTACGGCTGCGGAGTATGAAGCCGCGGCGCTCACGTATTACGAGAGTCTTCCGCTGGAGCACTTCATGGAAGCCACCGACCAGTCACTGCAACGGGAAATTGCGCTTTCGAGTTTCCGTGTGCTGCGGACGCGGCAGTCTGGTGTTCGGCTCTACAACGAACTTCTGTTTCAGTGGGTCGAGGATGGCGAGATCCAGAGACTCGTGCCGGACAACTCGCTGTTCCTGACCGACGAAGCGGACGATGTTTCCCGCACGAGTTTCAACTTTGAACTTGAGACTGGTCGTCCGCTGGTGGACATGGAATGGATCTCGGATTCGGACCTGAGAAAGGATCGACCGGGAGGAGCCACGTTTGCCAAGAATGAACGGATCAAGGTTCCGTATTACCTTTGTTTTCACCGAGCGACTCAGACCTTCGAAGTGTTCGAGCACAACGGCACGAATTACGACTTGATGCCGACCGAGCCAAACGGACGCTACCGGATTCCGGAAATTGATCTGGAAATCGGGCTGAAGGAAAGGTGGGTTCGCTTTTGGCATCGAGGCGAACTGTTGCCACTGCCCGATGAATTGGCCGTACAAGCGGCGCAGAAAGACGAACTCCTGGGCTTGCAGCGCGAGCAACTTGCGGAACAGCGCGAAGCAATCGCAACGCAGCAGGAGCAACTCACAGCGAAGGACGACGAAATCGAATTGCTCAGAGCGCAGCTCCGGGAACTTCGAGGTTCATGACGTTTGCTTATCAGTCATTCGAGTCAGCATCGTCAGCTTGGACTTGATTCGACAACAGTTTCCTGAGTCGCGCCAATTCAGCCTCCGCTTCATCAGCTCGTGTGGCTTCGGCATGCGCCCGTGTGGCTTCCGCATCCGCACGCTGAGTTTGCTGGTGTTGGATCTCTTCTCGTGTGGGAACCAAATTCCCGTCCTCGAAGTAGAACCGCAACCACGTCGTGTCGTATCGATCGACACAACCGTGCCAATGTCCGACCCAGACGCCAAGCTGCTCGCTCCATAACCAGCCGCGTTGATCCGGTTGCATGGCGACATACTCGCCAGCGTCCAATTGCCAGCCTCTGAACGTCAAACCGTCGGGGTCGAAATAGAAGTACTCGGGTGTCTCGAACACTTGCTCGTAGATGGCTTTGTTTGTCTCTTCGTCTTTCTTGCGCGTTGTTTTCGAAAGTAACTCGAAGATCACATCCGGGTAACGGTCGTTCTGTTCCCACACCTTCCACTTTTCCCAGGTCGGGTCGAACGGGACATTCTTGATGAAAAAGCAATCCGGCCCCACGTTCTTCCGAGGATTCATCGGGTCGTAGTAAATGAAGTTATTACTCCCCACGACGTAGTTGCCGATTCCAAATATCTGATTGGCGACACGGACGGATTCGTTGAGCAAGCTCATCTGCATGTAGTGTTTGTTAGATTCCATCGGCACTCCATCGGAATCCGGGAACATGCTGTCGGGTAGGGCTTGGCGGGTTGTTTGTGTGGACATGAGGATTTCCAAAGAAACCGAGCAAGGTCGCGAGGTCGAGGCCACAACGGATTCTACCACAATCAGTGGATCGGCGCATCACCAAGAATCAGCACCCTTGTGCTGGCAATTCAGCATGTGCTAGTTTCGCAGCACACCCTTTAAGGAGCCGACCGTGCCGAATGAAATCGCTCGTGGAATGTTCGTTTTGCTGATTCTGTCTACGCCTGTGTTTGGACAACGTCTCGAAAATGGCGACGCCCTGCGAAAGTCGTATGGCCTGACGAAGCCGAATGTCGGGGCTCTCGACTGGCCCCAATTGGGCGGAACACCCTTGCGAAACTCGACGCCACGAGGGCGAAAGATTCCCGTCACGTGGAATACGGAAACCGGCAAGAACATCGCCTGGTCCGTCCCGCTCGGATCGCAGACTCATGGCACGATCGTCGTTGCGAACGGGCGCATCTTCATCTCCAGCAACAATGGCGGCGGTTACTTGGCGAGGTATCCGAAGGACGTCGACTTGGGTTGCCTGCTGTGCTTCGACGAGTCCGACGGCACGTTTCTCTGGCAGTATTCGGCTGAGAAACTCAAAACCGGTCGAGTCCAAGACTGGCCGTTGCAGGGCATGGTGTCGGCTCCGCTGGTGGACGGCGACCGATTGTGGTTGGTTAGCAATCGAGGCGAAGTTGTCTGCCTCGACACTCTCGGCTTTGCGGACAAGGAGAACGACGGCGACGTCCAGGATGAAGACGCGACGACTGTCGACGAGGCGGACGTGGTCTGGAAGTTCGACATGATGAAGCGGTTGGGAGTCTCGCAGCACAATATGTGTACGTGCTCGTGTACTTCCGTGGGCGACATGCTGTTTGTCGTAACCGGCAACGGAGTGGATGAGTCGCATGTTAGTATTCCATCACCCGACGCACCGGACTTCATCGTTCTGAATCGCAAGACTGGTAAATTGTTGTGGAAATTCGAGGCACCCGGTATCGGTTCGTTTCATGGTTCCTGGTCATCGCCCAGTTACGCCGTGCTGGGCGGTCGACCGCAGGTGCTCTTTCCGGCGGGAGACGGTTGGCTCTACAGCTTCGATCCTGCGGGAGATGGAAACGGCGGTCCCAAACTGCTGTGGGAGTTCGACTGCAATCTCAAGTCCGACCGGTGGATTCTTGGCGGACGCGGCCGACGCGACGAGTACATCACGCCGCCGGTCATTCACAACGGACGGGTCTATGTCACCACCGGTCAAGATTGCGAGCACGGAGAAGGCGAAGGGATCCTGTGGTGCATCGATCCGGGCAAATTCACGGATGGCTCAGACGTCAGCCTGGAATTGCTCAAAGGACGCACGGGCCACGTGTTAAGTCGCCGCGAGGCACGTGACGGCTTCCCCCCCGATTTCATCTTGCCCAATCCCAAGTCGGCGGTCGTGTGGAAGTATGTCGGGGACGATGCCAACAAAGACGGCAAGCTCGGTTACGAGGAACGCGTAAATCGCACGTTGGCACCGCCAACGCTTTATAACGGGCTGCTGTTCTTGAGCGATTTCAGCGGCTTTCTACACTGCTTCGATGCGGAGACCGGTCGGACTCATTGGCGGCACGATATGTTTGCCGCCAGTTGGATTGCTTCGCCATTGGTCGTGGATGGCAAGGTTTATGTGTGCGATGAAGATGGAGATGTCGAAATCTTCAAGGCGTCCAAGGAGAAGACGTTTATCGGCGAGGTCAACATGCCGGCGTCGATTTACAGCAGCGCCGTGGTCGCCAATGAAATGCTCTACATCTGCACCAAGAATCGACTGTATGCGATTCGACAAGACTGAACGGCGGGAGCCGAGGATGAGGTCTTTGCGCCACTCGCTCGGGCGATACCGAACAAGTGCCTAATAGGACAGCGCCACTTCTGAACGTCGCTCGTTTAACCGCACGCCGTAGGCACGCGCGTTTGTGGACATCTCGCGGTCGAACTATTACTAAGAACAAATGAGACGCGTTTTCACTCCTCAAACG
>JAQBZS010000682.1 GCA_027622115.1 Planctomycetota bacterium
AACACGTCTTCTTCCGAGTCCAAGACGTCCGGAGCATCGCCAATCATTGTGAGATCGGCGACGGGATCCGATTCGAAGTCTCCGCCGTCAGATTCGTCGGCGAGACCCTCGTCAGCGAAGGCCTCTTCGGTTTCATCCCAAACCTCGTCATCGATTTCGTCCGAGACTGCGTCATCAGTCCATTCGTCGACCGGTTGAAAATCGACGCTATGATCCAAAGTGTCTTCCGGGACGAGTGCCGCAGCCGTACCAGCAACTGAAGATGAGTACTCCGCGTCATCCGCGAACTCGGTCTCATCGGCCTCGGAGAATTCGATCGCGTCAGAGTCAGCCTCGGCGGACGCGGGTTCGTCGATCGCATCGAATTCGATGCCTTCCGAGTCGAATTCGTCCATGCAATCGCCTTCGACAGCTTCCGAGAACTCGACATCCAGACTGTCGGCTTCGTCCGTAGCTGAAAACTCATCGAATTCGACGACTGAATCATTCAAGTCGATACTCATGCGATTCTCCGTGCGGTGTCCGAATTCACTCGAACACCAGGAAGCGAAATCAACGCGACGATCAATTTGTGCTTGATGCGGGCAAGTTGCCCGACCAGCATCGGCATCAGAACAAAACAGCGATCAACAGTAACCCAATGCGACACCCAAACCTTCGCCGCATTCATGGCGAATGGCAACTCATGAAACCTCGCAACATAACGCGGCAAGAATTCCATCGACCAATCTACCAGGATTCCACAGCTTGAAGAACTCATAATCCCAATCGCCATCAGCATTGGGTGCGCGACGGGGTTCGCGCAGGAACTGGTGGTGCGAAAAACGTCAAGATCGCGGGGCTTCGCCGCAGCGTCGGTCGCCACGTCCGCGCTGGCACTCTGCCGACAAGCGCTCGTTAGGCGAGCGGCACAACAGAACGTACCTTCGGTGAGGGACCGAACTGGTTATCGCAGTCGAATATTCTTGTTGTGCGCGTCTTCGTAATAGATGCCAAGATGCATCAAGGCTTCCAGCAACAGCCGCACTTCCGGCCAGTCAGAACCGAATTGTCGCGAGAATTCAAATTCGATCCGATCCAAATTGAAGCTGGCCGGTTTTCTCCCAGGATTGGCACCCACGAAATCGAGAATGTACGGCGGAGTGACGAATGACAGTTCCAGGATGTGCAATTCTGCGTCATAATCGAGTAGTCGGGGGATGTTGAATCCCTTCAACCGAAACACGTTGTGTTCAGCCAGTCGTTGGTAGGCTTTCAGTTCCGGTTCGAAAGTGTATGGCCAGCGGTGGACTTTCAGCATTTGACCATCCTGCATTGGCCATACGACGGCTTCCAGTCCTTCGCCAGGTCGTCCTTCGGCTGGGGACTTCGATCTGGCTTGGCAATACTTGTCACGTCTTTCAACAAGTTCATCTGGATATTCAAGAATGTCAGCGACCAAGACATCCATTGAACCGTACTCCTTCGTGGCGTACTTCGATCTACTCACTGGCGGGCAGTCGTTTTCTCTTGGGCAAATTGCGGCGGACTTTGCAATCCTCCGCCGCCACGAAAAAGTCCCAACCGGCCCTGCCGAACTCGTGATTCGATACAGCGACCGCCCCGAAACTCGCAGGAAAGTCGAAGTTCTTGGTCACGATGCTAAGGAGCCCTTGTTGCTCCGCATTCGCCAACTGCGGGAAAGTTGATCTTCGCATGCGGCCGATAGGAATTGAACCGTCGACCGGTTGGGTCGAACGGCGAATTCGGAATCGACCCGGTGGAATTCGCCACGGTGGAAGGCGGCATTCTCAACCGACCGAGACACCGATTGTTGGTCGTGGACTCGACCGCAAGGATGCAGGTGCTCGCAATACGAACTCACACTCATTCCGCAGGTCGTTCAGGCGGACACGTGGTTTGCGGCTTCGGGACCGGTGCTTCGTCAATCGACATGCGGGCGGAACGAGCCTTCATGGCCGTGTAGATCATGTTGATTCCGCACACACCTCCGGCCGCCGTGGCGACGAGAGCGAGTGGCGTCAACGAGAGTCCCAACCAAAGCGGCGACGCGAATAGTGCCGTGGCGACTCCAGCCGACGCTGCGGTGAGCGCGCCTTTGGATCGCATGGTTTCTTTCAGTTTTCGCCAACTGTGAGACGCCAGGGCCGAACGCGCCGACATGTTCGCCACTTGGCGAAGTGAATCCAAATTGGCGCGGACCTGATCCTTGTTCTGCATCGTTCGCGCCACGGGTGCCGACAAGTCGACTTCTTCATGGTCGGCTTCATCGACTGCCGAGCCATCGGCATCCGACGTTTCCACAGCAACCGGCGGTGTTTTTGCGGGCGGCACTTTCGCGGCCGGGTTCCCAACCGTCGCATCGGTTTGACGACGCGACCGCTGCAAGGGTTGTTGCATGTAGCTCTTCATCGAGTCGACGTTGTCCGCGTCGTCCAGTTCAAAGTCCAGCCGCGACTTACTGGGCTGCGTGGTGCTCGAAGTTGACTCGGATTGAACAAGGCCACTGGTGCCGCCAGTCGCAAACGGACTCGCTACTGGAGCGTTCGGGTGTGTCATCGCGTCGGTGAGCAGGTCGTACGCCGGAAGATCGATTGACGCAGTGTTCTCGGACAGCGGGTTGAGGTCATGCTCCGGATGCAGGTCGTCACCCTGAGTTGCTTTTTCCGGGTGCGCATCCGACGCGTGGTTGGCCGCTTGGGACGACAGCATGTCCGTGATGAGTTGATACCCGTCGTCCGGCGGATCGATGTCCTGAAAGTGATCGACAGTGAGCGCGTCGCGCTCCGAAAGGGACTCGTGCTGAACGGCTTCATCTTCTGCATCATCGAGCGTCGCGTCCGTCGGTTCCTGAACGAGATCCGACGCTGATTCACTCCGGTCGAAGGCAAACCCAAACATCTCCGCCAATTCAGCACGAATACCGGATTCCGATGCTGTGGAGTCGTTCGCCCCATCAAGATCAGCTCCGACGGAATTCGGGCTTGTCGAGGTCTCGAATTCGTTTTCGGATTGCTCTGCGGAAGGCTCCCCCGACTCAACAAGTGGCCGACAACCCAATGGAAAAAGCTGGTCGGCGTTGATCACATCGCTATCCGATGGAATCACCAATTCGGGAAGCGACTGCGGCGGGTTATCTTTGTCGGCTGGCAATTCACGGATTTCAACGCGTTCGATGATCCGCTCTTGAACAACGGTTTGAATTGCGTTCTCCGCAACCGGCATCTCGGGATCGTTTTCGGGATCGGTAACAGCCGTGGAATCCGGAGTCGCTGGACCAATAAGTGCGGGCTGTTCCGTGAGACTCGGATCGGCTGAGACACGCGAAGGACTCGATATCAGCGGCCACGCGTCAGCCGTGCCATGAGCCGCAACGGGATTTGGCGGAATGGATGCCTGCGGACTCACCGTTGGGATTTCCGGTGCGCTGAGCACGGAGACACTGGGCACCGACACAATCGTTGGCGGCTCTTGTTTCGCAGCGACTGGAGCAGAATCGAAGTCGGTCGAGGTCGGATGGTCCACTGTGCGGACCGCGACGGTTTCGCCAGCCGGATGGGATTGAACAGTTTCAACTTCGATCGACTCCTCGATCGGTGTTGTTGATACGCGGCCCAGCGAAGCAGCCGCGATCGAGACTTTGTCACGGTCAGCGGACGACTCGTGCGATTCCGGCATGCACACTTCCGGAACCGGCGCGGACACGTCAATGATCTGAACCGGTTGACTCATTTGCGGCACGGTCAGACGCGTCGGCTGAGGTTGTTTGGGTTTCGGCGGCTCGATCGGCGAATGAATCGGTTCCGACGTGTTGACCGCTCGTGCGGCGTCCTTCGTCGCCGCGACGCCGCGATCAAAACTCGTCTCCGGAATCAAGTTTCGCAGCCCGGAAGCTTTGATCGAAAATGTTGGACCGTCGGATTGTTCGCGGTCCGAGTACGTGGAAACAATCGGCGATTGTTGCTCAATCGCCGGAGTCGGTTGCAGGGCACTCGCGTCGTCTCGCTCTTCCAACTCCGCACTGTCGGTCTCAATCAGCGGATCGGACGGATCGGACGGATCGGTTTCGCAGTCATTCGAATTCATTTGATCCGTGACACGTACAGCGAAATCCGGCTCGGTTGCCAATGCGTCAAGCTCAGCGGCATCGGTCTTGTCATTCGACACGCCGACGCAATCGTCGTCACGCTCTTGAACCGGTGACCCGCCGATTTCCATCCGTGGATTGCGCGACTCGCGCGAGGGCGATTCTTGTGTCGCCAACGCAGCCCGCTTGTCCTCGAAGGTGGATCGTTCACCCCTAAACTTGGATTGCTCATCGCCGAGTGCAATCAGCGCGGCTTCCAATTCAGTCCGATCCACATCAATCGCCAAGCGAGCGGCTTCGAGCGCTGCCTGTTCCGCGTCTACGGTTTCTCGATCGACGTCCATCCGAGCCCGCTGGACTTCGAGCGCCAGACGCTCCCCGTTCAGACGAAATTCATTGTCTTCCAATTGTTGCCGAGCTGCGGTCAGTTCCCGCCGCATCGCGCCCAGTTCCGATTCGACGCGACGAAAGTCGTCACGTTCTTGCTCGAATCGTACGCGTTCCTGTTCCAACGATTGCAAGCGATTCATCAACTCTGCTTGGATTTCGTCCGTGGCCTGCGCGTCACCGAGCGCTTGTCGGACAAGCTCTAATTCTTCGAGTTGAGCCTCGATCGATGTCGACCGCTCGACCTGGCGTTCCGTGGTCTCGTGCAATTGTCGGCGGAGCGATTCCAGCTCAATGCGTTC
>JAQBZS010000683.1 GCA_027622115.1 Planctomycetota bacterium
TCACATTTACCGTATGGACTACGCGGCGATGTTGGACTTCCACAAGGCCAATGACGCCGAACTAACCATCGCCTGCATGGAAGTGAGCTTGGAAGACGCGCGGGGGTTTGGCGTGATGGAAACGGGGGCCGATTCGCGGATCGTGGCGTTTGAAGAGAAACCCCGCGATCCGAAGCCGATTCCCGGCAGCGACTCTAAGGCACTCGCGTCCATGGGGATTTACATCTTCAACAAGCAACTGCTGGCCGACGAACTGCTGGCGGAACACGCCAACAAATCGTCCGAGCAGGACTTCGGCAAGAACGTAATCCCGCGTTTGATCCACAAGAATCGAGTCGTCGCCTACCCCTTCGGCGGTGAAGCGGGTCGTGTCAAACCGGACAATTACTGGCGCGACGTGGGGACGCTCGATTCCTACTACGAGTCGAACATGGAATTACTCTCGGCTAATCCTCCCATGGATCTCTATCAGCCGGACTGGGCGATTCATTCGCACCTGCTGCAAGCACCGCCAGCGTGCGTTGTCGGCGATTTCGGGCGAGACTCGGACGTGGACAACGTGATCATGGGTGGTGGCGCCGCGGTCCGAGGATCGTCGGTCCGACACACGGTTTTGTCGGGAGAAGTCACGGTGCTGAATTCAAACGTGACCGATTCCATTCTGTGCGGCGACATCGTGGTCGGAGAAGGCTGCGAATTGCGGAGATGCATTGTCGACAAACACGTCCGCATTCCACCCGGCACAAAGATCGGCGTCGAATCGGAATTGGACGCACGATTTACGGTGTCTCCGGACGGGATCGTTGTGGTTCCGCGCGGCTATTTCTTTCGACGATAAGGTGGCTGCAACTGAACTGGTCGAATTGGCAGCAATGAATTCATGGTCGTCCCGAATTCGTGGGGAAACTGAAACCTTCGCGACTCCGATACGCACCGGCATGCGTCTTTATTCTTTTCGAGTTGTCTTCGCCGAGGCTTCGTGACCTTCGGGGAGCTTGATCGAATACAGATCGTAGCGCCCGAGTCGCTGCGAGACGATGATGAGCCGTTTGCCGTCGGGGTGCCAGCAAGCGAAGTCGTCGCGACCAGCGTGGTTGGTGATTCGGCGCTGGTCGGAGCCGTCGAGCTTCATGGTGTAGATTTCGTAATCGCGGTCACGCGCGCTGGTGAAGACGATTTGCTTCCCATCCGGAGAAAAGGATGCGTGCGTATCAATACCCGGGCTGTCGGTGAGCCGCCGTTGAGCCGAACCGTCGGCGTTCATCAAGTACACCTCGAAATCGTCGTCTCGCCGCGAAGTAAACACGATCTGTCGGCCGTCGGGAGAATACTTGGGCCACAGATCGCCATAGCGGACATTCGGGTAGGTCAGCCGCAACACGGCTCCCTCGGTCTTGGGTTCGATCTTCACCGTGCCGACGCCTTGCAGCTTCGCAAGATCCACGGCAACCATGACGCTCGCGTCGATGGTGAAGGCGACGTGGCTGCCATCCGGAGAAAGCGTGGGCCACAACCCGAATTTTCCGGGTTCCAGAATCGTTTTCGTCGACTGCCGCGCGTCGTTGACGATCACTCGGCCTCGTTGTCCGTCCGGCGTCACGAATACATAGGCGTAAACAAGTCCGCTGGCAGAAACGGTCAATTCGCGATCCGGTTGGCTCTCGTTCGGATGGAATAACGCAGTCGAACCGTCGGAAAGATTCAGACGCATCAGTCGCGAAACGCCTTCGTTCGTGACCGTGGAGTACGTGATTTGTTTGCCGCCCGGCCAAACAACGGGATCGCGTTTCACCCGCCCATCAAACGTCAACCTCGTGACTCCCGCATCCTGCCCTCGCGCGGCAGCCGGCAGCCACGATGTCGCCGGGATGAAAAACGCAAGAACGCTGCACGTGAGCAACAATCGCCCACGGCGAGCGCGCCCTTGCCGAGATACGACGACCGTCTTGCTTTCAAAACAACTCATGAACGACCTCTGCTCCCGGCAGCAGTTTCTTCTGTGCCCGAGCGGCTTGATCGATTCCCGCTCGATCCAAGATAGTCGCTCCCATCATGGCTGCGGTGACCGGTTTGGTGATGGGTTGGCCGCCAATTGCGTCGGTTGCGCCGATGATTCGCCCGCCCCGCACGCCCGCGCCGGCCCACAACATACTGCACGTCGCCCAATGATCGCGTCCGCCGGTCGCGTTGATCTTCGGCGTCCGACCCATCTCGCCCGTCGCCACGACCAGGGTCTGATCCAACAGTCCGCGATCGTCCAGATCATCCAACAGCGCCGAAAGCGACCAATCGAGAATCGGACCGTGGTAATCGGTCATCAAGCCGAAGTTGTTGTAATGCGTGTCCCAGCCCGTATTGGTTCCTTCATCCACGGAATCGACGCCGAGGCTCCAGTTCACCTGCACGTAGGGCGTACCCGCTTCGACCAGTCGGCGGCCCAGCAATAGGCTTTGCCCAAAACTGGTGTAGCCGTATTTCTCGCGAACTCTTGCCGGCTCTTGACTGAGATCAAACGCGGCGGCGGACTCGGGATTCGTCAATAAACCGTAAGCGTTTTTGAAGTGATGGTCCCAATGGTCGTAGACGTCTTCCGCACTTCGCTTGAGCTTGTCCAGTCGTGCGCTCAGCAATCGTCGATCTTCCAATCGGGCAAACGGGAGACCGTCGACCAGCTTCAGGCCGCGCAATGTCGTTTCCCCTTCGGCCGAGCAAGATGCCATGAACGGATCGTAAGCCGCTCCCCAATCACCGCCGCCCTTGCCTTTCTGGGTCAACAAGAACGCTCCGTGCCCTGGGCCTTTGGGTGGAACCACGGAAATGAACGGCGGCAAGTGCAGATCGCTGCCCCGATGTTTGGCGACGATGGAACCAAAATTCGGTTGCCCAGTTGCAATGATCGCGCCCGTGAGCGGCCCCAGGCCATGATTCCCTGAAAAAACCGTGGAACGAATCACGGCAAACTTCTCGCTCCGATCGGCCAACCGCGGCAACGGTTCACTGAACTGCACGCCTGGAGTGCGAGTGGCGATTGCGGCGAACGGACCCCTAATCTCGCTGGGTGCTTTCGGTTTGGGATCAAACGTATCGAGCTGACTCGGGCCACCCCAAAGCCAAACAACCAGGACGGACTTGGCCTTCACCGACCCCACGGCACCGTTCGCCGCGATTGACGAAAGCCCCCACGCTGCCGGCAGCGACGCCGCAGTCTGAAGGAATGCCCGACGCGTAACGCCGTGACAAGTTCGCGTCCGAAAACTGCCGATTTCGTTCATCGCAACGCTCCAATCCGACGCGCTTCGCACAGCCAAGACAGGACCAGGGCAAGACTCCACAGGACAGTCTAGCTCCTAGGCCGGAAAAACGTATCAAGCCAATCGGCAAGCGGGACGATTCACCCTGACTCGCGCCGCCGCCGACCTATGCTTGATGAGGACTCATGCCGAATCCGTTCTCACAAGGTGTCTGCCATGCGACTGCTTTTTGCGCGAATCGTCATGTTCGTTGTCATCATGTCTTGGTCGTTCAACGCGGCGGCCGGCAAACCGACACTTCTGGAAATCACGTCGGGGGAAACCCTCTTTTGCGGAAAACTGATCGCACTGGAGAAAACCTATTGCTGGCTGATGGAGCGCGATGGACGGTTGCACAAAATTCGCATGAACGCCATCGACCGACTGCACAAGACGAATGACACTTTCGGCTTTTACTCGGCCGCGGATCTGCGAGACCAATTGAAACGCGAATTCCAAAACACGCTCGAAGTGGCGGGATCGACGCACTATCTCGTGTGTGCTTCGCCGGGAAAGGCTCAAGCCTACGCCGACATGTTTGAAGACGTGTTTCGCTCGCTACACCAGAAGTTTTCGCCCCGCGGCTTCAAGCTGGCCGAGGTCAATGTGCCCTTGGTGGCGGTCGTGTTTCCTGATCGCAAGCAATTCACGGAGTACTGCCAACAGGACGGCGTCACCAGCGTGTCCGGCATGCGAGGCTACTACTTGCGGACGTCGAATCGTGTCGCTTTGTTCGACGATCGATCGCCCGAGACGGGTCGGCGAGTGTCGAGTTTCCCTATGCCAACGCCCTGCCGCAAATCCTTGTCGCACGGATCGGATGTCGTGGCAACCGTCGCCGCGGACCTCAAGGAAACGATCATTCACGAAGCGACTCATCAAGTGGCCTTCAATCTTGGTCTGCATTCGCGGATCGGCGCGAATCCCAAATGGGTCGTCGAAGGCTTGGCCACGATGTTTGAAGCTCCCGGCATTCGCGAACGCGCGCGGCGGATGCCGCTCAAGTCGAAAATCAACCGCGACCGTTTCGTCTGGTTCGTCAACTATCGCCAATCGCGTCGCAAGCCGTCGTCGCTGCACATTTTTGTGGCCAGTGACCGAGTCTTCGACACGGCAACACTCGACAGCTATTCGGAAGCGTGGGCCTTGAGTCTCTTCTTACTGGAGACTCACGCGTCCGAGTACGCGGCCTATCTCAAGGTGATTGCCAACCGTGACCCGTTTGCGGATTACACATCCGAAGATCGGCTGGCGGATTTTCGCGACGCCTTCGGTCAAGACTTGACGCGGCTGGAATTGCAATTCCTGCGATTCATGGACCGTTTGGCAAAGTCGACCTCCACGACAGCTGGGCGATAGCGGCGACAGCTTCCTTCAGGCAACTCAGAGCTAGGCCTTAAACAAGCGAGAGTCGAGCTTGAAACAAGCGAGTTTTCGAGCGCAGCGGGCACCGGCCCG
>JAQBZS010000684.1 GCA_027622115.1 Planctomycetota bacterium
CCCACGACTTCGGGAACCGGCAGCGAGGTGTCGCACGCCGCTGTGCTGACCGATACGGCCAATGCCATGAAAGTCAGCACGCTCAGCAACTTCCTGCGACCGGCGCTGGCCGTCGTTGACCCGGAATTGACCGTGAGCTGCCCGCCCAAGGCCACCGCCGACAGTGGTATCGATGCACTGACGCACGCGATTGAAGGCTACACGGCCACTCGCTCAACGCTGTTGGACGTCCCGGCGGGCACCGATTTTCCCTACGACGGCAGCAACCCGTTGGGCGACGTGCTGGCCGAAAAAGCGATTCGGCTGATTGGCGAGCACTTCGTGAATGCGGTCCAGCAGCCGGAGAATCTCGACGCCCGTAGCGGCATGGCACTCGCCGCGACGTTGGCGGGCATGTCGTTTTCCAATTGCGGCGTGGCGATCGTGCATGCTTTGGAATACCCACTGGGCGGGACGCTGCATTGCTCGCACGGTGCCGGCAACGGGCTGCTGTTGCCGTATGTCATGCGATTCAACCTGGAGGCTCGCATCCCCGAATTCGCGAACATCTCTGCTTGGCTGGGTGAAGACGTGTCGGGCTTGAGCCAGATCGAAGCGGCGGAACGCTCGATTCTCGCCGTCGAACGGATGCGAGCGGCCACCGGTATTCCGGCCAGTATTTCGGAGATCGGCGGCACCGCGGACCAACTCCCAAATTTCGCCTCCAAGGCATTCGGCATCAAGCGGTTGATGACCTTGAACGCACGCCTTCCCACCGAAGACGACTTACTCGGCATCTTGAAGGCCGCACTTTGATCGGATCGAGCCTGCCTGGCATTCAGTCGTCGGTCCAACCCAAACGTGTTTGATATCGTCGAGCAAACAGCCCCAGCATGTTGAATCGCGGCTTGAGTGGGTTGAGCAACGAAGCCGTGCGTGACATTACTTCGCCTTTGATGGCCCTGGCGCGTCGGCTCTTGGCGGCTGAAGTCGGGACGGGCGATGCTACGGCGAGTGCTGCGCATCGGAAATGATTGGCGGTAGCTGAGCAGTCGTTGCTTCCACCGACACGGGGTCGGTGGAGAGCAAGAGGTGCCGAACCGTTGTTCCATTAAGTGCTCCATCGGCTGGCGAGCGGCGTCGAGGGGTCCGCGACGGAATGCACGCCTCCGATGCAAATGCGGTCCTGACCCCGAACCGACAGCAGCGGGATCAAGCCGGCGTTGCAAATCTTCTCTGCGGCTCGTTCGCTCAGCAGTCCCTCGGCACACGGCTTGGCAATTGTTTCGCCGGCGTCTTCGAAGATGTGCATCGGAAAGTCACCGACTTCCAATTGGCGTTCGGGATCCAGTTGCCAGCCGTCCGTCGAGAAAGCTTCGCCGATCAGTCGAGCCAACAGCATCGCGCCGTTTCCCCAGAGAAACTCGTCGTGCTTTGGCGTTGGAGTCATTTCGTCGAAATCGAATGCTTCGACGTCGTCACGATATCCGCATCGAAGCAAGATGCCCGGCACTGTGATGCCCAGAAACTTCGCGACCGGTTCTGCCCGCAACTGGTTCCAAGCTGCAGCAAACTCAGGCTCCAGTGGCGACCATTCCGTGTAGTCGGGCACTCGGTCAAACGACAGTGAACCCACCAACTCCGAAGTGCCGCCGGTCAGCAACGGGGCTTCGGCGGTCGCGGCGATTCGAGCCAATGCCTTGAGCAGTCGGACGTCGTCGGTGTTGGCGTGGAATCGACTGCACAACACGAACAGAGCGGGACGCGTTTCTCCCGGCGTTTGCACGAGCCCGTCGATGATACGTCGCTGAAACGTGGATTGGTGAGACGCAGCGGTTGAGCACAAGTCGTCTTGCAGTTCATCGCGTGAAACATCCAGCAAACGCAGCTTCAATTGCCCATCGGTTTCCAAGTGACGCACCAGCGACCAGAGTGATCGCCAATTCGATTCGAGATCCTGGAATGACGGATGGTGTAGCAAGCGTCGCATGAGATCGGTGATGCCGGAATCCACGCCGGCGATCAAGTCGGCTTGGCGCGGGTCGGCGGCGGGAACCACGTAAGGGGCGATCGCTTGTTCGACCAACCGATCCACGATGCTCTTGGGTTGGGCGCCGACTCCGGCATCCGTTGCGGCCAAGGCGGAGTCCAGCAAGTTGCCGGGTTCGATCGGATCGGGCGTCGGCGTAGCGGCAGGTGGAGCGGCGACGGCTCCAAGCTGTGCGGCGGCTGCGTTGAACGTATCTGAGTTTTGCAATCGGCGTCGCAATCGCTTGAGTCGATCGAACGATTCGACGGACGCAAACAATTGGTCCGGGTGAAAGTCGTCCAAGTCCTTGAACTCGAGTTCCAGAGACTCGGCCGATGCCGTGCCCAGCTTGAGAGCCAGTCGGGGGCTGAGCCGAGCCATGACGTCTTCAAAGTCGTCGCGGTCGACCCAGTGCAGCGGGCGTGTGGAGAGAGACGTTGAATCACGGACATCGCGTGATGATCGGCCGCTGAAATCTCCCATGACGACGATGCAGAAGGGATCCGAGGGCGCTGCGGGCGTTGGACTTGCGGAGTCCGTGGAAAGTTGGACGCCGGGCGATGTCGAAAGACCGACTGCGACTTGATCGATGGATGTCTTTTGAGGCATGGGTCGCTTCCGAATTGGTCGTTAGGGAGTGCGATGGATTGACGGTCGGCAATTCGCGACCCGCGACATCGTCATCTTCACTTCGGCGGTACGCAACCGGCATGAACGGACAATGTCACTCGGCAGCAACGGGCGGCAATGCATTTGTGAATTCAATTGGCTAAACCAACGAATGTTGGTCTCTGAAATCGACTTTTGGCAGTATGCCTTGAAAGCGGGAGATTC
The DNA here is from genome assembly GCA_027622115.1 of Planctomycetota bacterium. Lineage (GTDB taxonomy): Bacteria > Planctomycetota > Planctomycetia > Planctomycetales > Planctomycetaceae > JAQBZS01. Next base: position 2,843 of record JAQBZS010000684.1, read on the forward strand.
TGCATGCGACCGTTGCTTCACCGTGTGTGCCTGATTGTGTTGCTGTTCGGTTTCGTGGGCGTTGTTTCCGCTGCCGAGCGACGCGTTCCGTTGCTCAACGTCAGCGATGGAAAACTGCCGAACGACACGGCACTCGAAAAACAGTCGAAGCTGACAATCGAAGCCGCGCCGAAGGAACTCGGTGGCAAGGCGTTGAAGGTTGTGTTTGCGGAGAGCGATTCCTTCGGCATGAGTCGCGGGGCCAGCGAGCGGAACTGGACACCGTTTAGCTCCGTCGAATTTTCGGCCTTCAATCCGTCACGCGGGACGGTGAAGCTGTCGTTCGCCGTGCGGCATCGCGGGACGACCGGCTTTCAGACGCGTGTCGATCTGCCGGTGACACTCAAGCCCGGCAAAAACGACCTACGGTTGAACATCGGTGAAATGCGGAATGTCAACGGGTCGACGCCGGACCTTGCTGATGTCGTCCACTGGTATTTGGCCTGCCACCCGGATCAGACGCCGACTTTGTATTTCAGCGACTTTTGGCTCGTCGGTGGCGAGGCGAAGCCGTCAAGTCGGTCGACGTACGTCAAAACCGATCCGGCGAGACTGGCCCGCATTCGTGCGGCACAGATGCCGAAGATCACCCGACCGGTGGCGTTCGACACGCCCGAGGCGGATGCCATTCTTTCGGCTTTGGAAGTGTTTCCGGCGGACAACGCTTTCAATCAACTTGTTGACGAATGGCCGCTGCATCCTGACTCGAAAGCCATCATCGCGTCGATCGGGGCCGACAAACCGTTTCGCTACAACCCGGATATGGGATTTGTCCTTGTCCCGCCGAAACAACCACGCGTGGCTGTGAAGCTGGTCGAGTATCCGGGCGAGTCCGATGTCGGTCCCTATCCCGTGCCGGACAATATTCCGATCGAAGGCTGGCCGGCGTTTTACCGACGCGAGAATTCCCGATCACCGACGCTCACCGAGGTGCAGCGGCGTCCCGTGAAGTACGAAGGCGACCGGCACGCCATCGTGGTCGATCCGGTGAATCACAGACTCTACGAGTTCTTTACGTTCGGCAAGACGGTCGACGGCTGGGCGGCCGGTCAGGCGTCGATCTTCGATTTGAAGACGAACAAACTGCGTCCCGATGGCTGGACGTCGGCCGACGCGGCGGGCCTGCCGATCTTTCCGGCGGTGGTTCGCTATGACGAAATCCAGCGAGGCATGGTCGAGCATGCGATGCGTGTCACCGTTCGCCGTTCGCGACGCGCGTACGTCCACCCGGCGACTCATTATGCAAGTCGGCTGACGGATAAGAATCTTCCGCGCATGGGCGAGCGATTGCGACTGCGAGCGGACTTCGATGTCAGCCGGTTCACACCGCCCGTGCAGGCCATCTTGAAGGGGCTGAAACGCTACGGCATGTTCGTCGCAGACAACGGCATCGACTGGGCCATCTCGGTCGCGCCTGATCCGCGCATACCCGTGCTGCATGAAGAACTTCGTAAGATCCGAGGATCAGACTTCGAAGTCGTTGTGGCGCCCGAGATTCCTCGGCCGGAGTGAATTTCGAATCGCCTCTATTTTACGGTCACGGCATTCATAGTGTTGGTTTTCAACCGGAGCGAGATGTTCCGCATAGTCCGCATTTCCTGACGCTTCCGTTTTGGATGTCGGACACGTTGGAGCACGATTTCTGTGGTGTTGAGGGCGGGAACGATCGAGTGCTGATCGGAGGGGCAAGTGACGGCGCGGTTCAAGATTTGATTCGCGTGACGACACGCACACACTCGCTTCGCGAACTTTATGAAAGGCTCGATATTCCTGGTGAGGTGACGGCTCATTGGTTATATCGCGGACGCGCTGGCGGACGAATTGCCGGAAGACTTGATGGCTCGCGCGGAAGAGAGCGTGA
>JAQBZS010000685.1 GCA_027622115.1 Planctomycetota bacterium
CGACCACATCACGGGCCGGCTTTGTGGAAGGAACCTTAGGTACATGGAACAACCGAATTTGCGGGTAATTGGCGATGTCGTTGTCATGTCCTGCCACCTCCGTATCGGTACCGTTCGCCGCACTCGATGCTGAGAGGAATGATAACACATTGTCGATGCGTCCCGATCGTCCGAAAGTCTGACAATCATGATAGAGCGGAAGGTGGTCCGCCTCCGGCAAGTTGTAGGTTCCCCCACAGCGATTGACGGAACACGCAGCCACTGTAAGTCAGAAACCATTCACTACTTCACTGCGTAGATGCGGGCGTAGAAGCCGCCGCCTTCGAAGGTGTTGATCTCTTTGACGAGCCTGCCACGCCTGCCGATAAAGGCTTCCGTTGTCGTGCAGAATGGGATGCGGCCGGCGATGATGAAATCGGAATCCTCGAGGCGCTGCAGATACGCTTGGGAGTCGACGGGTATCCCGCCCGGAACAAACTGCCGAATATCAAGATCCTTTCTGTCGATCAAGCCCAGCGCCGGGTCCGGGATGGAGGCGAGAAACACTTTCGAATTCTCTGGCAGTGTATCGCTGATCTGCTGACACCAGTGTACGTAGTCGGTCTGCTCCTTGAGTTCGCCGTTGAGTGAGGCGTCTTCGTGAGAAAGTTTGCCCCATCCGCTGAGGACAAAAACGACGGCCAGCAACGCGCACGCGCTCCGATATAGATAACCCGGTCCCTTCTCCAACGGACACCGCCGGCACAGCAGGTAGCTGACACCCATCGACGCAGGTACTGCAAGGTAGAGCAGGTACCAGTAGGAGCGGCCCCACAGCACCAGAGCGAATGAGAAAAAGTAGCACAGGACAAAACCGCGGATCCGTTTGGTCTGCGACGCGGCCAGGATGAGTCCGGCGGCACCGGCCAGCATCCAGAGACAGAGAATGGCGGGGTTGATGCCGTAGTGGAAAAGGACGTCATCGAAGTTGCCGCCGAGTCCGTGCGCGGAGATTGGATCGGCGGTGTGTTTACGAATGAACTGTCCACCGAACTGTGCGACAAAGCTGCTGGTGTCCTGGAGGATGTAGGCAAACCATGGGAGCATTGGTGCGATGGCGCCGGCACAAAGCCGCGGCAGTCTTCGAAGATTTCGGTCGTTCCAGAGCCGTGTGGTTGTCAGCGTGAGAAAGGCAACAACGCCGAACGGATGCGTGAGCCCCGCCAGCCCGCAGACAAACCCGTTGATGACGTCATGCCGCCCGACTTTCCGGTCAGAGCCCTCAAAGCTATCCAGCCAGACGGCGAGAAGGACGAACGCGAGGGCGAGCATATCCATGCGCCCCATCAGCGAGCCCTGGAAGAACGCCATATCACAGGTCACGAAAAACATTGGCAGCAGAGCCGCCCACCTCCCGAATCCGTAACGCCTCGCGAGCAGGTAGGACAGCACCAGTACTGTGACCGCGGCGGCAAGAGAACTGACTCGCATCATCACGATGCCTGGTCCACCGACAAAGAAAAACAATGAGAGATAGAAGTAGTAGAGGGGGGCATGAGGTATGCGCGTGTTTCGGCGCCCTGCAGCAGACCGGCGAAGAGATCGATCCGCAAGTGCCCGTCTCTCAACAGTGAGATCGCTGGGTCGGCAAAAAGGCTTTCATCCGGCCACACCACGGGAAACTTCAGAAACAGTCGGAAGGCGCGCCACAGGAACAGCCCCACGCCCAATGCGGCCAGCATAGACACCAGAGTCCGGCCGACCGCCGGGGTCACAATCTGCTGAAGTAGCGGGGCCGTTGTCGTGGAAGAAGACTGCGACCTCGGCGGCAGTTCTGGCATTGACTCCGGTTCGATCGCCCGCGGTTCTGCAACCGGGCCAGGCAAACTCTTCGGCCGGATGATGACCGAAATGCCACAGATGACGGCCGTGACGAACAGCGCCAGCACTGAAAGAAAAGTACCAGTGACCAGCGCAAATGACTGATAGGCGAACGAGATCGAGTGCTCGCCGCCGGTGAGACTGACCGCTCTGAACGTCCCGTTGGCGCGATACACTCTCGAACGAATCCCGTCGACATACACGCGCCATCCCGGGTACCAGGTATCGCCAAGCCACAGCAGGGATTTTCCCGTACTGCGCGCGGTCAGGGACGTGGAATTCAAGCCGTAATCAATGCTGTATACGTCACCTGACGCATCGCCATCGACGGTGACGCCAGGCGCTCCGGTAAGCAGTATTTTGGAAGCGTCAAACTCGGGATTGTATAGCGACCTGAAGACATCGTCCTGGGTTCGAAGATCGCGAAACGAGTTCATGATGCGGGCTCTGGGCCAAGCGGTTTCGCGGACCGCAATTTGGACCGGCCGATCATGGTATAGCGAGTCGAACAGCACCTTCGAAAACTCTTTCGAACTGGCTTCGTATCTGATTGAGGCGATGTCGAGAAGCTTCTGCGTGCTGGCGGCCGTGACCGCGTTGGTGTCCGTCATTGCCGTATGGAAACGGTTATACGCGTCGATTCTAAGGGCATCGCCTCCCCACTCCTTAAAGACCCGATCCGGGAGGGGTGTGTCCCCGACGAGCGCGTCTCGTGTCCATTTGTAGAGGGTGGCGTCCTCCGATCCATATAGGAACAGTTGAGCGAAGTGAATTCTGCTCATGGTTCGATATTGTCCGGCCTCATCCTTCAGTTGCTTCACCGTGTCAGAGCCTGCCTCATACACGTCTGGCTGGGTGAAGATCAGGAGATGTCGACCTTCGATAAACAGATTCAGAAATGTCAGGGCGAGGAGGGCGATTCCGACGCCCGTTGCATTCAGCTTTCGCCTCCAGGTGGCGAAGATCACGCACGTTCCAGTGACCAGGACGGCGAGCGTCACAATCATTCCCTGCAGAACGGCGTCCTGCTTCGCCGCAACGTTGGCTTCGGAGAATTTCATCAGGGCCGAACTCTGTCCGCCGGACAGCGAGACGAGAGCGAGGGGATCCGCTGCCACCCACCCCGTGATGCCTGCGGCAACGAAGAGAATTGCGATCGAGCCCAGCCCGACGCGTTTCAAGAATTCCAAGGAAGTCGTATCGCCGCGCGTCGCAGCCGACATGACCCGATCCGTTCCGAAGCCGGCCAGCACCGACATGGCGAAGACGAAGACCGGCAGAATCTTCGTAGGCCATCGAAACTTGTCGAGTAGCGGTATCGTATCGTAAAGCCACATGTAAAGTGGCGTATACTTTCCCATGGCCAGCAGTACCGTGACGATGGCAAGTACGAGAAAGAATCGCACAGCCAGGTTCTGACTTCCAGACCGTACTGCCGATGGCCGGCTGCCGGTACCCGTCGTGCGCCACGACGTGGCTGCCGCGGCGCCCACCAGCACGACGGAAAGCGCTCCGAGAAAATAACTGCCGAGCCAGAACTCCGAGATGGTCTGTGCCCAGAACTTGTCGGGGTATCCTGCGCCGCCGAACAGGTAGGGAAACAGCAACGTCAGAAGGTGCGACGGATGGATGGACGCACTGTCCAGTTCCGGATCTTTCACCAGTCCACGGATGGACTCTCCCATCAACTCGTAGGTGGGCAGAAACTGAATGGCCACCAGGGCGAGCGCAAGCAGCGCGGCGAGCGGGAGGGTGTACAGTGCGGCGCGGAAATCCGGCCCTCGACGATTCTGCTTCGCCATGACGATCAGACGGCAGATCCACCACGCGACGGCCGCGGCGACCCCGAAAAACATGGTCTGCGGAAACCCGCTGAGGAACTGCAATGAAAGAACTGAGGCGAGCAGGCACAGCCGCATCGGAGTTCGACGTTCGATTAAGCGTTCAACGAACAGGAACACCAGCGGTATCCAGATCACGCAGTTCATGATGGCCATGAACTCGATCATGGACGTCATCATGCCGCTGAAGGCGAACGTCGCACCGGACAGCGTCGCCGCGAGCTTGCTCACCGAAAACTGACGCATGAAGAGATAGGTGAAGGCGGCGCTGAGGAAGACGTGGAGCAGTGTCGAAACGGAGAGCGCGACCGGACCGGGGAGAACGGAGAACAGAATGTGCAAAGGGTAGAAAAACGCAGACTGCGGATTTCCAACAAACGGTTTCCCGCACGACGAGTAAGGATTCCAGAACGGAATGGTGTTCTCACAGAACGCCCCTTTGGCGAACTGTCGCCACGGGTAGTAATCGAAAAACGTGTCGCGCAGCAGAAGAGCTTTCCCGCCTAGCAGCGGGTAAAAGAAGGCGAGCGTCATCACCGCGAGGAGGATGGCAGGCCAGCGCTTCCTGATCGATGACGCAATCCCGGATTGAGAGGTCGGAAGCTCAGGCTTCGTATGGTTCATGTGTCCAATGTGGTCGGGAGCGGTTTCATCGGAGCGTGGCGAAAACGGGGGCCTCGCACAGTCACTGGTGGCCGGCTGCGCTTGTTATCCGTCCGCTGGTTCGTATTCGTTCCTTGCGTTCCAGCCGGGGTATTGTTTCTCCAGCGCGGCTAGAGTCTGTTTCGTGTAATAGGGGTGGCCGGGTGGCGGGAAACGAAACAGCATGCGGTCGGTGGCGGTGAGTCCTCCAATGAACTTCTTGAAGTGTTCGTTCTGGCCAGCATTGGTGTAGAAATGGACTCCTTCCCAATAGTTATCCGCACGGCCAAACGCAAACTTCCAGACGTAGCGCTGCCCATCGGGGCGCCGACTCATAGGAAATTTGATTTCTCCTGAGTCTACCAGGGAGACTCAGGAGAAATCAAGGGATTCCAGGG
>JAQBZS010000686.1 GCA_027622115.1 Planctomycetota bacterium
TTCGGGAGCCCCCGCGGCGTGGGCCGGCTTGCCGTGGAACCGGAACTTGGCCGCCATCCGGGCCAACGTCGAACGATCACCCCCTGAATTGCGACTCCCCGGATGCCAGTGGAGCACGGTGTCGCAATCCTGGAACAGCCCACCCAGCACCATGAAGACCTTGGCACTGCCGCCCTCTTCGGCCGGACAGCCGTAATAACGGATGGTGCCTTTGATCTCGCCGGCCTTGATCCGCTCGGCAACCGCGATCGCCGCCGACGCGGACGCCACGCCGAATAGATGATGACCGCATCCGTGCCCGTAGCCGCTGCCTTCGATCGACTTGCGAAACGGCACGGCGTCCTGAGCCAAACCCGGAAGCGCGTCGAATTCGCCCAGGATGCCGATCACGGGTTTGCCGCTGCCGAACGTCGCCGTAAATGCGGTCGGGATCTTGGCAACCGGGAATTTCACGTCAAAACCCGCGTGTTTGAGCATCGTCGCCAGAAGCAACGACGATTTCGATTCCTGATATCCCGGTTCGGCCCACTCCCAGATTTGCCGAGCGGCCTGCCAGGATGCTTCGTCGCGTTTGTTGATGGATTCGTACAGAGCGGCTTTGTCGGCCACGGCCGGACTCGGCGAGTCGCACAGGACCGCGCACGTCGCCAGGAGAATCAACAGATCGCGAAAAGTTGCCCGAGCTTGCCCAGATTGCATGCGAGTCTCTCCAGTGAATTGCCCACGAAAACCCAGTTGATGCGAATCAACAGCCAGGATTGACGGTCATTTCGAGTTCTCGCGATACTAGTGGGTGCGTCGACCGACACAATGTTTGACGCGAAGTTTTGCACGTCCCTTGAGGCACACACATGACACGCGCTTCGTTTTGCCCCGGCCCGATCTCTCGCCGCAGCTTCCTGTCCGCCGGCACGTTGGGACTCGGTGGACTCAGTCTGGCCGACACGTTGCGATTGCGGGCCGACGCCAATGAATCGTCGGTTCCGGACACGTCGGTGATTTTCGTGTGGCTGCCGGGCGGTCCGCCGCACATGGAAATGTACGACATGAAGCCCAATGCTCCGGCCGACTATCGGGGCATCTTCAACCCAATCTCGACCGTGACGCCGGGCTTGGATGTGTGCGAGTTGATGCCGCTGCATACGCAGTTGGCGGACCGCTACAACATCATCCGGTCGGTCCATCACAAGTTTGCCGACCACGGCGGCGGTCACAAACGATTCCTGACCGGTCGCGAGCCCAAAACCCCGACGGGCTTCGTCAACGATTCTCCGGCCGTGGGATCGATCGTGGCCAAGTGCCGGGAACACCACAACATCGGGCTGCCTAATTACGTGTCCGGCACCAACCCAGGCCGAGCCGGAGTGGATGTTTATAGTTTTGGTGCCGCGTATCTCGGGCCGTCCTATGTGCCGTTCAACGTTCCCGGCGATCCCAGCGACGCGAAATTCGAGGTCAAAAACATCTCGCTGTCCAAAGACGTCGAGAATCGGTTGGACGATCGAGTCACGCTCCTCAAAGGTTTCGACCAACTGCGTCGCGGCATCGATCAGAGTGGCGCGTTGGATGCCGTCGATGAGTTCAACCAGCAGGCCGTCGACTTGCTGACCAGTCACCGGGCGCGCGACGCGTTCGACATCTCGAAGGAGCCAGCATCGTTGCGTGATCGCTATGGCCGACATGCGTGGGGCCAACGAGCGCTCATGGCACGGCGGTTGGTGGAGGCGGGATGCAGTTTCGTCACGATGGTGATGGAGAACCCGTTCGTCTCCGGCGTCCCGTCGCTCAAGGCCGGTGTGTACAACTGGGATTCGCACGCCGTGAATTGCCACTTATTCGAAGACGCCAAGGTCCGTCTGCCGATCTATGACAAGGTCATCACCGCCTTGGTGGAAGACATCTACAACCGAGGTCTCGACAAAAAAGTGCTGCTGGTTGTCACGGGAGAATTTGGTCGCACTCCGAAAATCACCGTGCAGCAAGGCACGCAAACGAAGGTCGATCAACCGGGCCGCGATCACTGGCCCAGTTCGATGTCATTGTTGGTGGCCGGCGGCGGCATGCGGACCGGGCAAGTTATCGGTTCGACAACTTCCAAAGGCGAAACACCCAAGGATCGTCCGCTGACTCCCAACGACTTGTGGGCCACGGTCTATAAGCATCTCGGGATCGACTCGGAACGGACATTCCCGGATCACAGCGGGCGACCCATGCCGATCCTGCCCTATGGCCAACCGATTGACGAAATACTTTGAGCAAAGTCGCACTGAATCGACGCACCTGCGGAACTGCCGGCGACGCCCCGATCGGCAGCTCGCTTCTGTGCTTTTACGCGTCCAAGTCGGCACCATTCGCGCACAGTGAATTCGGCGCGGCCAAGCGTCTGTCGCTGTCATCAGGATGAGTCACGAACTCATTTCGCAAACACTCGCAATGGGCCGTTCGTCGATGCCGGGAATCCGACGTTTTTAGTTTTGGAAGAAGAGCGGCATCAATCGATGGCCGGCATCCAAAACCAGCGGCGATGCGGCGGCCTGGACTTCGTGATAGGCGTCGCTCGAATCCGGGTGGATTCCCGTACCGCACATCGCAAACGGGCAATATCCGTGACTATGAGTCTTTGTGCGCAGAAACGTCGGATGGTCCGGACAGATTAGGATGCGATAGTCGCCGGACGCCTTCAACCACTCGTGAACCGGACCGACAATGTGTCGGTCGATGGCTTCCACGGCTTTGACTTTTTCATGAACTTCGCCTTCATGCGAGGCCTCGTCCGTGGCTTCCACATGCACCACAACGAAATCCTTTTCCTGCAGCGTGTTGATGGCGTATTGCCCTTTAGCTGCGTAGTCCGTGTCGGTGTAGCCGGTGGCTCCCGGCACGTTGATCACGTCCCAACCCAGCAACCGCCCGATGCCGCGGAGTAAGTCGACGGCGGTGATCACGGCACCTTGAACGCCGAATCGCGTGGCGAACGTCGGCATCGCAGGAGCTTTGCCTTCACCCCACAGCCAGATCTGCGTGGCAGGCAATTCATTGGCATCGGCACGCCGAGTGTTGGCTTCGCAGTGGGCGAACAGCTCCGTGCTGCGTTCCATTAACTCGCGCAGTTCGCGGGATCCCGGTCCTTGCGGGAGATATCCGGCCACAGCCTGATCGATGATGTCATGCGGCGGCGTCGTGGATGTGGATCGATCGAACGGAGCCGAGCCGTCGCGTGATCGATACAGCAGCAAGTTGCGATAGCTGACTCCGGTGTGGAACTTCCAAACTTCGCTGCCGCATTGGTCGCGTTGCAAAAGTTCGATCAGTTTCGCACCGACATCGCTCGGGATTTGACCGGCCGTGAAGCTGACCATGTTTCCGTTCCGCACGGTGACTAGGTTGCAGCGAACGGCCCAATCGTCGGGACCGAGTTTGATGCCTTGCGCGGCGGCTTCGAGTGGGGCGCGTCCCGTGTGGAATTCGAGCGGGTCGTAACCGAACAGGCTCATCGTGCCGACGTCGCTACCCGACGGCATCGACTCGGGAATGTTGTCGGTGCGACCGACGATTCCGGTACTGGCAATCGCGTCCATGTTTGGCAAGTCGGCGGCTTGCAACGGTGTTTGGCCGCCGAGTTCCGATTGCGGTTCGTCGGCCACGCCGTCCGGGATAATCAACGCGTACTTCATCGGTCGTATCGGATGGAGGTTGGGAACGTGGTTGGCTGGGTCAATGCGAGATGATCAACTCTCGGAGTTGTTCCTTCACGGCTCGGGAGTTGTCGAGTCGCGTGTTGACCTCCACCAGTTTCATTCGCACGTAGCGGGCGACGATCGGATTCTTGATGTCCTTTTGGAGCCCGGTCAGAAAGTCCACTGCATCGTTGGGTTCCATCGTTTCGACTGAATGATCAACCGCCATCATCGCCACCACTTCGGCCTGTTTGAACAATTCGACGCGACTCATCATGACTTCGCGACGCATCTGTTCGACTTCCAAGTGTGCGATCTCGACGTGGAGTTGATTGGCATGCTTTTGACGCCCAGGATCTTTGAATTCTCCAATGAGCGGCAGATCCCGCTCATTCTGTCCGAAAGGGACTTTGGCCTGCTCTTGCTGGGCGGCGAGCTTTCGAATTTGTCCGTTCGACTCGAAGGACATGACTCCTAACAAAACGACCGTGATTACAAGGGCTGAAGTCACCGCGATCCGTTTCATGGCAGATTCCATTTTGATGATTGATGATTGATGATCGGCCAATATTGGTTGGCGACCAAAACCGCCGATCGGACGCTGGTTTGGGGTTTCGCCAGTGAAACAAATGACCGAAATCTCGTCGAGACCAAGTTCACGAGACCGAGTTCAATTGCAATCGGTCGTTAGTCCCACATTTCGTCGTCCACTGCATCCGCGTTGCTGCGCGCCATGACTCCGTCTTCGGTGAGTTCGTCCTCGGCGTCGAAGCCGGTTGCATCCAACGGAGTGGGGACGGCCGAGGCCGTTGCCGAATCAAGCGGATCGCTTGCGGCCTCGGGCTCGTCGGACGGCATCGGATCGGCTTCCACGGATTGAGAAACCGTCGCGTCGACGGGCTGGGCCACAAGAGGGGGCTGCGTGCTCACCGGAGGAAACGTAAACGCGGGCTGAGCCGTGAAGATGCCGGCGTAGCCCCAAAACGTCGATTTGCCGATCTTGAGGATCAGTTGGTGGCGCAAGTCAAACTCGCGCTGGGGCCATTCGGTGCCGACG
>JAQBZS010000687.1 GCA_027622115.1 Planctomycetota bacterium
CAGTCCTGCCGCGCAGCGCATCGCCGGATAGCGAGAGAATCTGCTCCGGCTGTACGACACTGCCCAGACGCTTGACACGCTCCACCACCAACAGACGATTGCTTCCCGGTATCGCCGTCAGCTCCAGGCACTGCTGGAATTTGAGCGAGGGAAACACCGGTTCGGTGATATACGGCAGCGGCGGCTCGGGAGATCCCATGATTTGAGATGTCGTCCACGCCGGCCGCTTCTCGACGCTGACCTCCTGAGAACCACCCTCCACGACACGATGAATCGCCATCAATGCGATCGAAGCCCAGAGCAATTGGGCAAAAGTTCTGGAACTTATGATGGGGAATGCGTTTCTCATCGGACCATTCGCCTTTTATGAAATACCGTAGCCGTCGATCATGATTGTTTAGGACTGGATCGAAAACAAGTGTCGCCTTTCGCTCCGCGAAAGCAGCGTGTTTCGCAACTTTCGCGGAGCGAAAGGCGACAATTAAAATTTAATCAGTCCTTACCGCGATTTTACGCAAAGTCAAGGTAATGTGACGTCCCACACCTTGGTACGCCGGGCCTTGCCAGCAGGCCCTTCGACTTTAAGCGTGACGATAAATTCTCCTGGCTTTTCATAATGATGTGTCGGATGCCGTTCCGTTGAGGAGGTTCCGTCGCCGAAATCCCAATGCCACGCGGTGATATTGCCGAACGAACGATCACGGAAGGCGACCACTCGATCATCCTGACTAACGACCTGGAATGACCAATCGGCTTCCACGGGTTTGTGCAGATTCTTCTCGATGGGCATCAGCCGGAATGCCACCAGATCGGACGCATCGCCATACATCGTAGTCTTGTGCGACAGATTCCAGAAGCCAGCATAGCGCTCGGCTGTCTCGTCGTCGTAATCCAGAATCGCCCACGACATGCCGATGATTTTGTCCTCGGTCAACTGCGTCTGAACGGCCCGCGCCGGATCGGGCGGTGCATAGTCGAACGGCGTGATAAAAAACTCCAGCACCAATTTGCCGCTGTCACCGGGCTTGAAATTGTATTCGCAGGCTGCGTTGGCGTAGGGCAAGTCCTTGATCCAGGGTTGAGACCCCCAGACCATCGCCCAATCCTTGCCCTCGGCGGGTGTGAAAATGTGATAGTTCTGGGCATGGACGCCGTGATAACGGAAATGAGTCTCCAGTTTGTCGCGCAGTTTCTGTTGGGGGTGCATCTGTCGAATCAGCGGCCCGCCCGACAGATCGCCATCAATGACCACTTCAAAAATATCGTTGTGCAGATCCTCCCGGGCGAAGTCCCAGTAGTTGTCGTTGGCTTCGTACAGAAAATAGAGATGGTTCTGCCCTTTCACCCAGCCGACTTTCACCTTCACGTCAAGATTTGTCGGATCCTGCTTGTCGCCAATGCCGATGACCGTTTCTCGGAGTTGGTCCTGGCCGATCGCATAGGCTTCCGGAACAATCGACCAATCTGACGCATCGCCGTCAATTCGCGGAATCCTGTCGGCGGGAAACTGAAACACCTGATATTCGACTTCGGGACGCGGCAGTCCGCCGTTCAGTTGCGGTCGGCCCTCGGACGGTTCCAAATCCTTCAGCACCTCAAATGGCGGCTCGTAGGCCTTTTCGCCTTCCTCACGCGAGGTGAAGAAATTGAAGAGATAGATACCATCCGACTTCTTTTTCAACAGGTGAATTGCGGCAGCTCTGTATTCGTCTGCGGTGAGGTTCTTCTGCCCGCCGCCGCGCGTGCATTCGATGCCGCCGTAGACCGGAACCGTCGTGATGGCTTGCTTCCATTGGTCAATCGGCAGGTCACCACGCTCAAACAGAAATTCAGAGACGCCGACAAAATCAACCCAGCCGTTCCTGACCCAGGCGGGAACATCGCAGCCGCGTTGCCGAGCCGTCTCGGGCGTCGGAGGGGGGTTGCCTCCATTCGAGGGCGGCCGCACCGAAAGCACCAGCCGACGACCGCGCTCGCGTCCCACATCGTCGAGCATCTGCCGAATTCGCTCGACAAGTGAGTTCATCTTCGTGACGCATTCTTCTGTCGTGCCGTCTTTGAAAAACGTCGGGAAGCGATTGAAGTCGAGTTCAATGCCGTCGCAGTCATAACGCCTGACGGCCTCCTCGATCAGCCGAAACATGTGGTCGCGCACTTCTTCCCGGCCGAAGTCCAGGGCTCCCTTGCCGCGATACTCCTCAGTCCCCAGCCGCCATTCGGGATGATCGACCTGGAATTGGGTCCGCAGAAAATCGTTGCCGTGATCGTCGTTCATGCGAAAAGTGAGCAACGCTTCGCGACCGCGCCGTTTCGCTTCGGACAACATCACTGCATACGGATCGACACCACTATCGAAGAACGCCTTTAGGTTCTCGAACCGCTGCTTCTCTGACGCCGGCCATTTCGCTCGCTCTTCAGCCGTCGATAACGTGCCGCGCATCGTGCCGACCTTCGTCGGGTAATACATGACCTGCGCATTGACGCAGACGAGTATCGTGTCGACCTGACTTCCCTCATAAGCCACCTCCTCAATCATCCGTTTCACATCATCCACGTTGACCGGCACCGGCCCCTTGCCGCCCGCTTTGGTTGAGAGACACGAATCACCGTCGAAGTTGTAAAGCACGCGGCGACGGCGGAGATGCCTGTCGGCGAAATCGAGGTAACATCCCCAGTCGTACGGTGTGATTTCGTGGTCGCCGGTGCGAACGTGATAGCCGATGGTTCGTCCGACCGGTCGATCCACGTCAGGCATTTCGACGATTCCTAACCCAGGGCGTCCGTGAAGTTCGTACACTGGCTCGGCATGCAGTGCCGCCAGGAACTCGCCGCGAGGATCGGCCCAACGGTCTTGTTCGGCGCTCGCGACGTAAACGGGCCGCGGAGCGATGGAGGCAATCAGTTGGTGCGCATCGACGGGCAGTTCCGTTTCCTGGTTGCCGTACTTCTGATAGTTTCTGCAGTACCAAATTCCCGACAGAGACGAGGATGCCGCCACGGTTTCGCCGTAACGTCGCCGGGCCAGCGAGGCTCCTCCCTGGCCGGAGTTGTTTGAGATGACCAGCGCAAATCGCTCGTCCTGCGCTCCTGCCCACAAGGCTGCCTTGCCGGTTCGAGAGTGCCCAAACACCGCCACTCGGTTTGCGTCGATGGTCGGGTCGGTCTGCAAATAGTCCAGCGCGCGGCTCAATCCCCATGCCCAGGCACCGAGCGAACCCCACTCGTCGTCGGCCAGTTCGGTTCGTCCGCTCTGCTGCATGACGAAGCGGCGAATTCCTTTTTGCCAGCCCTCGTCCGTGAATCGGCAACCGGAACCGTGGCGATCAAGCTCGATATCGCCGCCGTGAAAACTGGCGACGGCATAGCCTCGCTTCAAGAGCAGTTCCAGCGGCCAGCGCAGCGCATGCTCGCCGCGTTCACACACCGCGTTTCGGGACGGGATGATCTCCGGATCCGGATGAACTCCCTGGTTGCCGTAATTCAGCCCCAGGAAGACCGGCGCCGGTCCGCTGGTGTGGTTGGGTACGTACAACAGCAGATCGATCAAGGGCGCATCGTCTGCGTCCAGCAACCGAATGCGAATCTGCTTTCGCGTCGCAAGGCCATCGAACACCGTCGCATCCGCACCGATCGTTTCGAATCGCAGGTGGGTCTTGATCTCCGGAGTCCGTCCATAGACGTGTTGGGCGAACGCCTGCAGGATCTCCGGACGGCGAGTCTCGCGCCACATCGCCACATCGGACACTGGGCGACCGTCGAAACTGACCAGCGGGTCTGGCAACTCGTACTGTGGCACCTTCGACTCATCATAATTCGTATCTGGCGGCTCCTGCCCCAGGCTTGCGAGCGGGACCGCCAGGAACCACAGCAACAGCCATGGCCACCGCTGGACGTTCGTGCGATTTGTCAACAGAGGATCTTCATGTTGCATGGTTGTTTCCTTTGCAGTTGTCCTTCGAACTCCAGCACCCGGTGGACCGACGAAGATCTGGCGGGGTCGCAGGAGAGTGTGGGTTGTGATCAGTTGACCGGCTGCCAGGAGGCGTTGTATCCAACCCGCGGAAGCAACATCGGGTGCTCATCGGCCACGCTTGCGCTTCCGGCAAATGCCAGGGCCGAAATCGCCGCAGCTCCACGAAGAAAGTCTCGTCGTGATGCCGGAAGATGGTAGTGGGACCGGCATCCTGTCTGTCGGCTTTGGCAGTCGGACCGGTTACATCTCTGACAGGCTGGAAGCCTGGTCCACGACCTCGCATCAAATTGATTCATCACAGAGCCCTTTCGTCTTCTTGTTCGGAGTATCAATCTACGCGAAGAATTGGTTCTTAGTCTCTTACTTCACCTCTTCGCTAATGCAATACAGCTTTGTGCGAGTGCGGACGAAAATCTGCCCGTCGACCAGAGCGGGGGTCGCTGCGATCGGCTCTCCGAAATCGTTGTTGGCAAGCACCTTTTGTTCCGGGCCACTCTCGAGCACGCTGACTACACCTGGCTCCGATGTGACATAAATCTTTCCGTCGCCGAAAACGGGAGCGGACAAGTACGACCCATCGGCGCCGACTCGCCGACGGTCCCAGACCGGTTCTCCGTTTGCTGCAAGGAACGATGCGGTGATGCCGCCCTGCTTAATCAGAAACATGCGGCCGTCCGCCACGAGCGGTGAAACGATGTGCGATGCGGATTTCGTCTTTTTCATCCACAGCACGTGAGTCTTCGAGACATCT
>JAQBZS010000688.1 GCA_027622115.1 Planctomycetota bacterium
GAGCCCTGCCGTTGATTGTGGACTACTTCGGGGATGCTTCAAATTGCTGCGAGTTGCCTCACGAACCAACGGCACTCAAATCGGCGAAGGTCCAGCCTTCGTCGATCAGTTGCGGGATGAGTTGGCTGAGTGCCGCCGGCGTGACGGACTTGGACCGTGGGTTGTCGTGCAAACACACGATGGAACGCGTCCGCATGCGGCGGCGAAACGACCGCACGATGTCGGTTGGAGTCATCCCGTCGGCAAAGTCCGGCGGCATCGTGTCCCACAACACCATCTGTCGTTGGTGCCGCTTGCACCAACGGACGACCGGTCGAGTGATATGGCCGTAGGGCGGACGGACCCAGCGAACGGGATTCGACGACAACTCTTCGAGCGTTTGCTGACATCGCGAGAATTCGCGGATCGTCTGCCGCAAGGGGGTCGACCACGCATCGACATGGCTCCACGAGTGATTCCCGAGTGCGTGGCCGGCTTGCAGAATTTCGCGCACGCGGCGTGGATGCGTGCTCGCATTGTTTCCAATCAAGAAAAACGTGGCGGGCACATCGTGGCGGGCGAGCACTTCCAACAACAGAGGTGTGCCGTCATCGGTGGGACCGTCATCGAAGCTCAGATGCAGGACTCGCTCCTTCGTACTTTTGGGCAGTCGGCCAATTGGATGAGGAGCCAGTCGGCACATCGCGCGAGCAAAATAGGTCCCTAAAAAAGCACGCATTCATCGAATCCATTCGAGTGAGGTGGGATTGCTCCGAAATCGCTCAGAGTCGCGGCGGCAAGAAGAGTTGGTTCTCCTGAACGGTCGCCAATGGGTTCAACTCTTTCACGAGAAGCAATCATGTTCTATCTCTTCTTGCGGCAACTCAACAAACTTGTCGAGCAGGATT
Organism: Planctomycetota bacterium; assembly: GCA_027622115.1. Classification (GTDB taxonomy): domain Bacteria; phylum Planctomycetota; class Planctomycetia; order Planctomycetales; family Planctomycetaceae; genus JAQBZS01. The sequence continues at coordinate 888 of JAQBZS010000688.1, forward strand.
CAAGGCTTCGACACGATGACCGCATCTTCGTCGGCAAGATAGTATGCTCGAAGATGATCCCTCGAATTTCGGAGGCTGCATGAATTCATTGATTCGATACTCGCTGCGTTTGGTCATTGGTTGTTTGTCGCTGGGGATGCTGGAGCCCGGATGCGCGACAGCCGCCGATCCGACTCCCAATTTCACGCTAGTGCGAAGTCTTTGCGTGGGATGTCATAGCGGTGACAAGGCGGAAGCGGGGCTCGATCTTCAGCGTCTCATGACGAGCGATTCCTTCGGTATCCATTTCCGAACGTGGCAGCGAGTTGTCGAACAACTTGAACAAAGTGCCATGCCGCCCGGCGACGCGGATCAGCCAACGCGGCAGCAACGTCGGCAACTCGTGACATGGATCCGCGAACGCATCAACGCCGCGGCGACGAAGCAGGCGCATGATCCGGGGCATGTCGTCATCCGGCGTTTGACGAGCGCCGAGTACGCGTATGCCGTTGAGGACTTAACTGGACTCGACCTCAGCTTTGACCGCGACTTTGTGGGAGATGTCGTCGGCGGGGCCGGTTTCACGAACACCGGCATCGTGCAGTTCACACAGGGCTCGACACTGGAACGGTATCTCGAAGCGGCACGGCGAGTGTCCGAGCATGCGATCGTCGGAACTGGACCGCTGCGGTTTTTTCGCGATCCCGGGCAGTCCGGCTTGGAACTCGCTTCGATCGAACGTATTCAATCGATCTATCGCAAACATGGTTTCAGAACTGCGGCCGGTGAGGGCGGCGAAGAATACGGTGGAGACAGGTATCCGACGGCGTTGCTGGTCGCTTGGAAGTTTCGACATCGTGAGCGGTTGGGGTTGGTCAATCAGTCTTTAGCGGCCATTGCGGATCGCGACGGCGTCGATGTTCGCTTCGCGGAATTCATCCACGGGGTGATGCAGCGAAGGGACCATTCCTTTCCAACATCGCAAGTGGTCGACGTGTGGCAGCGATTACCGATTCCAAAACACGCCGAAGATCTGAAGTCTGCCACGCAGGCTTGTCGTGAGATCGCGAAAGTCCTGATGGGCTGGCAAAACCGATTCGGTTCGAACATCGATGCGAAGGAAGAGGCACCCGTGTTGCGACCGGGATCGTTTCATGTGGATCGCACGCTGCCGTTCGAGATGAACGTCAATTGGCCCGAAGGTACGAAAGCCGCGCATCTGGTGCTGTCGGTTGAATCGGCCAACAGGAGCGGCAGCCCGGATGCGGTCGTGCGATGGTCGGACGCTCGAATTCAATTTCGCGATTACGGGAAACAGCTTGAAGACCCCAAACCGCTCCGCAATTCGCTGTCGGCAAGAATCGTCAAGCAGCTCAAGTTCGGTGACCATCCTCGCGGCGGTGAGGTCGGGCCGGATGACTTCGTGAGCGTCGGCACCAAACCGGTGAGCTTTGAGCTACCGATTCCGGAAGGGGCGAGATCGGCGCGGATGCTGGTCACGGCCAAGCTGGATATCGAGCACGGTGAGGATTGCATCGTGCGATGCTCGATCCGGCAGCTTGAGGAAACCGATCAAGGCAAGTCGGTTTCGGGTCTGCTCGCGAATCCGAAGAATGCCTCGTTCGCTTCGTGGAGGGACGGCGTGCTCGAATTTGCGAGATTGCTTCCGCAAGCGTCGCACCAAGAGCCGGCTCCGTCAGACCGCGACCCAATCCCGGCTCCTCTCGATGCTTCCTACAACAACCCCGAACGCAACTTTTTCCACACGCGGATCAAGTACTTCCGCGACGACGAATTTCTCGTCAACAACGTGCTGAATGCGGCGACACGGAGGGAACTTGATCAGGCGTGGGCCGATCTGTTGACCTCGTTCGAATATCACGACACATGGTTGCAAGTGTTGGATCGCAAGTATGGACTTGATCTCAACCAGCGCCGAATTGACGACCTTGATGACGCGTGGATCTCTAAGGCACCACCGGAATCTCGGCGGTATTTGACGAGCCTCAAGGCCGAACGGAATCGATTCCGTCGGATGTCGGATGCGGCGGAAATTCGTCATTGGAAGGACGTCATCGACCTCGCGGCCCGTGCCTGGCGGCGACCTTTGCGAGTTTCCGAACAGCATCAGTTGCAGGCGTTTTATCGGCGGTTGCGCACCGACACAAAACTTGCCCATCGAGCGGCCGTCTGCGCGACGATCGCACGCGTGCTTGTTTCTCCAGCGTTTCTGTATCGAGCCGAGCCGACGATCGACGCTCCATCCGGTAAGGTCCGGCTGTTGTCGCCGCAGGAACTCGCCAGCCGGTTGAGCTTTTTCTTGTGGTCGTCGATCCCCGATGCCGAGTTACGCCGTGCGGCTGATGCCGGCGAATTGGCAACGTCGGAGCAAATTGCAGCGCAGGCTCGTCGAATGTTGCAGTCTCCGAAAGCGCGACGCTTTGCGACCGAGTTCTTCGGGCAATGGTTCGGCTTCTACCGCTTCGACAAATTCAGCGGCATCGACGGCTCGATGTTCCCCGAGTTTTCCGAATCACTCCGGCAAGCGATGTATGAAGAAGCGGTCGAATTCTTCAATCACATCGTCCGCGGCGATCGACCGGTGAACGAAATCCTGTTCGCGGATTACTCATTCGTGAATCGCGAGTTGGCGGCCCACTACGGTCTGGATTTTGACTTCGGCAAGTCGTCGGACTTGCGTCGCGTGGATCATGTGACGCGATTTCATCGAGGTGGGCTGTTGCGATTGGGGGCGTTGTTGGTCACCACGTCGGCCCCGCGTCGCACGAGTCCGGTCAAACGCGGCGACTGGATCCTGCGACGACTACTGGGCACGGCGGTTCCCCCGCCTCCCGCCGATGCCGGATCGATTGCGGCGGATGAAGTCGCGAAAGACGGGTCGTCAATCCGGCAACGCTTAATTGCTCATCGGCGTGATGCTTCCTGCCGCAATTGCCATGCGAGATTCGACGCGTTCGGCTTCGCGCTGGAGAACTTCGATCCACTCGGCCGCTGGCGAGATCGATACCGAGACCAGCAACTCGTCGAGACCGGCGGCGAACTTCGCGACGGGACAAAGATCCAAGGTGACCAAGAACTTCACGCATATCTCCGGCAGCAACAGTCGAAGTTCCACGACACATTCGCTCGCAAACTGATCGGCTACGCCCTCGGGCGTCGGCAGGTCGTCGGAGATTTGCCTCTGACGGATCGCCTCATCAAGCATATGGCTGACGGCGGCGGCATCGCCGGTCTAGTGGAACGAGTCGTGGTGAGTCCGCAGTTTCGAAATCATCGAGCGAGTCAGGACGATGGCTCGTAAGAACCCGCGAGCGTGGGCGCGGTCGGTGGTTCCAAGTTCCAGCCGAATCCCACCGGAATCGTTTTCGATTTGTGGGAGACGTCAGGGATTTCGATGTCGCCGAGTCGAGGTTTTGGAATTGCGAAATTGGTTGCCGCCACCGGCCGTGGTAGAATCACTGTCGGCCCGATCCGGCGGGCTCGATTCCCTACTTTGAGGTTGCCATGAATCCCACCGCACAGTTGAAGCACAGCGAGCCACAAGCGCCGCCGGATGCGTCCCGATCCTCCGTGCCGGAAGATTTGCGAGATTTCCTCTACGGTCGGCGATACATCCGCCGAGTCACCGACAACGGCGAAATTGTGCATGACATCGTGCCGTTGGCCTTGGAAGACTTGCTGCATCCGGAAGAAGAGGACGAACTCGTGTCGAGACCTGATCACTCGAGGGATTGCCGCCGCTTGTTGAGTGGGCTGGAGCGGTTCAAGCCGAAGAACAAGACGTTTGTGATTGTGGAAGACATGAACGTGGATCTCGGGTTGTCCGACGTGCGG
>JAQBZS010000689.1 GCA_027622115.1 Planctomycetota bacterium
CTGCACTTGGTCGATCGTAATCGTGTTGACGGTTCTGTGTGCATTCCGTGCGAACGGTCTGGCGGCCGAGCCATCGCCGGGAAGGCTGAACATCAACCCGCCACATATCTCGACGGACAAGTCGGTCAAGTACGACTACGACATCGTCTATGTCCGAGGCAAACGCCGCGCCGACGGCAAGGAAGCTCGTTGGGCCGAGTTCTCCAAGCCCACCATGATGGAACCCGGCGCCGATCTGATGCTGCTGCATCCGGACGGACGTGAAGAGTTGCTCGTCAGCGGCGAACACGGATCGGTGATGGACCCCTACGTTTCGTTTGACGGCGAATCCGTGTTCTATGCGAAATTCGTCGATGCCAAACACACCGGTGCGGACCTCTACAAGATCCACGTCCCGTCTCGAGAAATCACCCGACTGACCGATCAGACCTTCACGCCGAACACCGGAGCGGCCCCCTGGTCGAGTGATTTGCGCAAGAGCGAACCGACAAAGTCGTCGTTGAACTATGGCGTCTACAATCTCGGCCCGTGTCCGATCCCCGGCGGCAAGTTGATGTTTACCAGCAACCGCAACGCGCACGTCCCGCCACGCGGTTATCCGCGGTACACCTTGCAGTTGTTCCTCATGGACGACGACGGCAGCAACGTCGAGCAGGTCGGTTACATCAACATCGCCTGTGCCCTGCATCCCGTGATCCTGCGCGACGGGCGAGTCCTCTTCAGCACGCTGGAATCCCAGGGCATTCACAATTCGATCATGTGGGGCATCTGGAGCATTCATCCCGACGGAACCAATTGGGCTCCCGTGATCAGCGCATTCGAAAACGGCGGCGCTCCCAGCGGCTACCACTTTCAATCGCAACTCTCCGACGGCCAAATCATCATCGAGAAGTACTACAACCAGAACCAAAAAGGCTTCGGCACGCTGTTCAAGTTGCCGGAGACTCCACCGCCAGGGACACCGCCGTTCGGTCCGGGCAACCGCAACGACGATCGCAACCAAGTGCGGTTCGTCCATGTCAACGGCCGAGACCAAGTGCATGCCGTGCCGTTTTCACCGGCGGGCATGGAACTCATTACGCCCTGGATCTTCTGGCAAGACAACCCGTCCTACCCGTCGGTGCTCGACGATCAAAATTCGCCCCGCATCGGCAAGGTCACCCACCCCTGCGGCGCGCCGGACAACCATCTGCTTGTCGGCTGGACGCTCGGCCCGATCGGAGGTTCGGCCGGTGCGGTGCGAGACTTCATGGTGCCCAAACAAATGGACTCCGGCATCTGCCTGATTCGAGACGGCAAGACAACTCGCCAACCCGGCGACATGCTGCTGATCAAGAACGACCCGCAATACAACGAGCAATGGCCGCGTCCGCTGGTGCCCTACCAACGGATTTACGGCGTCAAGGAGCCGAAGCAACTCGTGCATCGCAACGACGGCTCCAAAAGCAAGCATCTTCCCGAAGGGACGCCGTTCGGCTTGGTCGGCACGTCCAGCTTGTACAAACGAGAAAGCGCGCCGGCCGGAGTCGTGCCCGCCGGCAGCGTGACGGCCGTCGTTCCGATCTCGAAGCCCAAGCAGTCCTGGAACAACAACTGGAAGACCAACTGGGCGTTGCAGGGCTCGGACGCGGGGCTCTACGACAACAGTGACATCCACGCGATTCGCATCGTAGCCCAGGAACCTCGCACGGATATCGCGGGCCGAGGTCGCGGCGGTCGTCCGCTGTATGCCAACCACGCCATGGAGCGACTACGAATCCTCGGCGAGATCCCCGTTCGCAAGTTCGGCGCTGGGAAAGCGTCGGACTCAATCGACGGCCAGCCGGTCGATCCCGACGGCCAACCGGACACCAGCTTTCTGGCGAAGATCCCGGCCGATCAAGCATTCACGTTTCAGTTGATCGACAAGCTCGGCATGACGCTGACATCGGCTCAAACGTGGCACCAACTGCGACCCGGTGAAGTTCGCTACGACTGTGGCGGCTGTCACGCCCACAGTCAGCAGCCGACTGATTTTAGCCTGACGATGGCCGCACGGCCCGATTACAAAGTTTTTGACCTCACGAGCCGCACTCCGCTGCTGACCGACAAATCTCGCGACGAGTCACGCCGCACATGGGACAAGGACAACCACACCGGCCTGCGATATGCGGACACGGCCGTGGTCAACGTCGAGTACCACCGCGACATCAAGCCGATCCTCGAACGCAGTTGCATCGCATGCCACACGCACAAGTCCGACGCGCCCCCTGCCGGCCTGGTGCTCGACGACGATCATCTCGGCACGACCAACGCATTCGGGCACGACGCCGGACCGGACGTCCCGGTGCCGCACGCGTACTTTCGCTTGGCATCGTGGAAGCGATACACCCAGCCGCGAGTCGGCGAGATGGTGATGCCGCATGCCGCCAGCCGCTACATCACCAAGTTCCAATCGCGACGCAGCTTGCTGGCCTGGAAGATTCACGGTCGCCGCTTGGACGGGTATCACAACGACGACTACCCCACGATCACCAAAGTCGGCGACCCGACATCACTGCGTCACAAGGGCGAACGCGTCGCGGATGTCGATTACGGCAACGAGAAAGCACTGAGTGACTACATCCGCCGCTACGTCATCGACAACGACTTCTCCGGCAGCATCATGCCGCCGGCCGAGGCCGTAATGTCGGGCAAAGTCCAGCCGCTATCGGACGAAGACCGCCGGACGATCGTCCGCTGGATCGATCTCGGTTGCCCGATCGACGTCGACCTCAATTACGAAGCGATGAATCCCGGCAGCCGCAGCTACGGCTGGATGGGCGACGACCAGCGTCCCACGCTCACGCTCACCCAACCGACGACCGGTGCCAATCCGCCGTTGACGCGAATCCTCGTCGGCATGACCGATGCATTCACGGGCCTCGACCTGGACAGCCTCACGGTAACCGCCGACTTCGAAATCGACGGCATCGCGGCGGGCACCAACCTCGCCGATCGGTTTCAGTCGCTGGACGACGGTCGCCGCCAAATGAAGCTGAGTCGACCGATTACGAAACTGAAGCAGGCTAAACTCAACGTTTCCATCAAGGACCACCAAGGCAACATCAGCCGCATCGCACGGCGGTTTTCGGTTGGCGAATAGCCGGCCTCAATGTAGTGATTCGAGGTATGTCAGCAGGTCGGCGAGCTGCTCGGGCGTGAGGTTGTTGACCATGCCTTTGGGCATCATCGATTCCTTTTGCTGTTTGCGGACTTCGATTTCCTCGCGAGACAATTCCTTGGCGACGCCTTCGATCGTGCGGATGCTGACGGCGTCAGCGCTCTCATTCACGACAAAACCGATGTGCTGCTTGCCGCTGTCCATCACGAATAAGTACGTATCGAAACCTTGAGCGATCTTGGCACTCGGATTCAATACGGACTCGATCAATTCGGCTCGCTTGTAGCGTTTACCGATGTCGACCAGATGCGGACCCTTGGGCTTTTGTCCGTTGGCATTCGTGTGGCAGGCCATGCAGTTCTGCTGTTTGAACAGGGCCGCGCCGACTTTCGCGTCCGCACTCGCCGTGGCTCGGCTGGCGACAATCGATAATTCCAGGTTGCCGATGTGATTGGGGTTGTTGGGATCAAACTTCGGCAATGCGATGGGCTTGTCCGGCGATTCCGGTTCGACCAACACTTTGGCCAAATCTCCCAGGCCGTCGATGTTGACCTTGTGTCGTGCCAGTTGCTGGCCGATGTGTTCCAGCATGGGCTTGTCGGCGTACTTCACCACGGTTTTGACGGCGGTGGCGATGTTGTCGCTTTCCGACCACGGCTTGCGGTCGTAATACGGGCCGCTGGTGTCCGGGCGAGTCCCCCACCAGCCGCCTTTGTATTCGCCTTCGTTGTGGTACAGGCAAATCAACGCAGTCACGACTTCGCGGCGGCGAGCGTCGTCTCGGGTGGTGCTGAGCTTGCGGATCAAACCGCTGACGGCTTCCGGCGTGTGCATGTTCCGCAGTGCCCAGAACGCGCCGGCTGAGTACGGGCCGTCGGTGGCGGCGAGCACCGGTTCAGTTGCTCCGATCGCCACGATTGCTTGAACGGCGAGATGCGGGATGACTCGACCGGGATCGGCTTGCTTGTGGAAGTTGGCGTCGGTCACGGGTGCCTTGGAATCGGCGGCTCGAACGGTCAGCGGCAAGATCGCCTCGCACGCTTCGGGCCGTCCCAATCGGCCGAGCGAGATTAAAGCTTGCGCTCGGACACGTGGGTTCTTGTGTTTCAATGCATCGAGAAACGGTTCGATGGGAAACTTGTCAAGCAAATCCGTCGGCCGATCCGTAGCGATGCGCAGGACGTGTTCGCGCACGTCATCGGCGACTTTATCGTCCGTTGCCTCGGTGAATTCCCAGAAGAATGCCGGGCCGAAGATTTCGCGACCGGCGTATAGGCCTGCGACCCTTGCATACGCCGGTTGAGACTTGTCGGCGGCGAGATAGATCAGCGCTTTGCCCAGCGGGTACGGAGTTTTCTTCTCGAATTGTCGCCCGTCTGGCAGTTTGACGAATGCTGTTGTCTCTTCGGGAACTTTGCGCCTTGCCAACTCGCGAAGCGAGTGCAACCGAACCTTCGCGCTGGGGGACGTTAGGTTTGCGACCAACTGCGATTGATTCTGTGAAGCGAGGTCCGGGAACGGCTTGGGTAGAAAATCGCGCGGAGTGACTTGCACGACGAAACCCACGTTTGG
>JAQBZS010000690.1 GCA_027622115.1 Planctomycetota bacterium
GAGCCGCAGGCGAATCGCCTTTTCACTGACGCGACCCACGGAGCCACCCATGAGCTTTCGAGCCTTAATGATCAGCGGAATCCTCTTCGCAGCCGGTTCTGCTTACGCTGCCGAATCCACCCACAAACTCGCCGAAGCCGGCAAATTGCCTGCGGCCGTGTCCAAAGAGATTGCCGGCACGATTAACCCGCAGGGCCTGCTGCTGGCTGGCCCTGATGGCCCCGTGTGCGAAATTTGGCTCGCCAAAGAATTGCCGATCAAAGCCAACTTCAAGCCCACGTTGGCGGTGAAGTACCCGTTTCAACCGGGACAATTGATCGGCGTGCTAAAGGTGTCGGCGAAGTCCGACTACACGGACTTTCGTGGTCAAGAAATGAAAGCGGGCGTCTACACCTTGCGATACGGCCAACAACCGCAAGACGGAAACCACATCGGAACCAGCGAACTCGCAGACTTTCTGCTGGCACTTCCCGCGAAGAAAGACATCGATCCGAAACCCATCGTCGGCTTCGACAAACTGGCTCAGCGAAGTGCCGGTGCCGTGGGATCGACGCATCCCGCGATCTTTTCGTTGTTGCCGACCCAAAAGGCAGGTCCAAAATCGACGGTTCAACATGATGAAGACCACGAGTTCTGGATCATCAGCACCAGCGTGAACGGCAAGTCCGGTGACAAGACGGAAAAAGTCGCCTTGCGAATGATCGCCATCGGCAAGGGTGCCGAATAATCCGCCGCGTGCTCAGCGCCACAAACCTTGGAAATCATCATGAGTCGCATCGCAATGTTGAGCCTCGTTGCCGGCTGGGTTTGCGGCGGAGTTCTGCAGGCCGACGATCAAGATCGCGCGGATTCAGCGAAACTCAAGCGGGAACTCTTCACCGGCAAAGTCATCCCGCTGCGAGACGCGTTGAAGAAACGCGGCGTCACATCGTTTTCGGAATTCGACAAGCAGGTGGTGCTTGAAACTGCCGAGGGCGAGTTGATTCCGTTGGTGTCCGACTGGCGCGGCCGAGCGTTTTTTCAAGATGACCGGTTGCGCAAGCGCAAGGTGGAACTGGTGGGCTACCGCCGTCCGGGCGTTCCCTACCTGCAAGTCTTGATGGTCTTTACGTTTGACGACAAGAACGTACGGCAATACACGGATTACTGGTGCGACATCTGTTCGATTCCGATGTACGAGATTAAACCCTGCGATTGTTGCCAAGCCGACATTCGCTTGCGTTTCCAGCCGCGTGACTTGCCGTCGTATCTCGATCGCTTACCCGAAAACGACAAGACCCCGCCGAATTCGAAACGAATATCGCATTGAGACTGTGGTGTCTCGGCTCTGCGGAGAGGCAATTATGCAGGTCATCATCACCGCTGTTGGTCCCGATAACCGGGGACTCGCGGATCCGATCGTCCATCATGTGACGACGTGTGGAGCCAATATCCACGAGATCCAGATGTATGACCGCGATTCGGCCCATCTGTTTGCGATGCTCATGCGAATCGAGTGGCCGGGTAGCGGCGAGACGATCGCGGAACTGCGGGAACGGCTGAGCCAAATCGGCCGGGAAACGGGGCTAACGATTCGTACTTGGTCTCGCGATGAACACCAGCGGCCCCCACGCTTGGCGATCTGCACGACGTATCGATCCGAAGCACCGCTGGCGCTTTTGCGAGCCATCCGTGACGGTACGCTGAAAGCCACTCCGGCTGTGATGCTGGGCAATCGACCGGCGTGTCGGGGAATTGCCGAGCAATTTGGTGTCGACTTTCACTTGGTCGGTGACGGTGGCGGCAACCCCGACAACGACCGTATGGAGCAGTTATTCGACGAGTACGACGTGGATTACATCGTGCTGGCCCGTTACATGCGCATCCTGCCGCCGGGCACGTGCTGGCGGTTTGCCGGCGGAAGAATCATCAATCTGCATCACGGTTTGCTGCCGCCGTTTCCTGGGTTTCGTCCTTACGAAGACGCGCACGTGCATCACATGTTGACCTACGGGGCGACCGTGCATTTCATCATCCCGGAACTGGATGCCGGAAATCAGATCATCCATCAGGCGACATTCACGGTCTTTCCCGGCACGCCGCTGGAAGAAATCAAACGGCAAGGGGAATCGGATCATGAACCAAGCTGTCTGCTGGAAGGCGTGCGGCGAGTCGTCGATCGCCAGGTGGAATTACACTTTCACCGAGTGGTGCGGGTTGATCGCGAATAGGTCTTAGACAAATATGGCACATCTCGTACTACAGTTTTGCGATTTGTTGTTTTCTTGCGCGCATTTTGTGAGCCGACAGCGCTCGCCGGGTTTCGTCGGTGAGCCGTTGGCCGTAAGGCCTCGGGCACAGGTCGGTGCCCGGCCGGTCAGAAGTTGACCCTCGAGCACAAAACTTTGTATTCGGATTTGTTCCTTCAGCGTTGTCAAGACGCTCGTGGTGAGCCTCGGGCTGCCCGGCCGCTGACGCGTCGCGGCTCACATTCGGCCAAAGTCCACCTCCCGCCAAATTTGAAATCCGTAAGCCTGACCCCGGTCCATGGTTGGTCGTTATCCGCAGTCCGCGTAAAGCGCGAGTTCGTCAATCCACCGCGTGACTTGCTCACGATCGTGTTCGGTCACGATCAGCGGTCGGCCTCGCGCGTCCAAGATTACGCCCACCGTGCCGCCTCGAACTTCTCGTTCGACGGTCTTTCCCGGTCCATTGCCGCAATCAAACCCCTTCACGGGTTCGACGGTCAACTTGGCCGACTCGCCGACTCCAAGCGGGATCAGCTTGACGCTGCCCACCGTCATCTGGCCGGACTCGTTGACCGAATCCCCTTGCAGGCGATACGTGAAACAGGGTTTGTCCGGCTTACCGGTTCCCTTGGGGGCGACGCATGTGCCGAGGTAAACCAAGCAGTCGCGTTCAAAAACCTCCATCGCCGCCTTCGCATGGACCTGAGCCAATACGCCCAGATGCGGCATCATGAAAATGCTGTCCTTGGCGAGCGTCGTGATGCCCTCGGGCTCAAACGCGTCGATCAGCATGGCGGCGGTTTGATGCATGCGAGGCGCGTGCGACAACACGCCGCCGGAAGCGACCAGCAAGTCCAGCGTCATGTTGTTCACGATGGACTGCCCGCCGGTTTGCTGGCTGAAGGTGTCGCCCACGGTTCGCTGTTGCTGAACTCCCTTGAGTGTGGTGGCGAATTCCTTGTGCTGCTGATACGCCAACCGCAACGCCTCGCGAGCCACCGCTTGTTCGAATACCAACGCTTCCAAGGTTTGCGGGATAGTCGTCGGGCGAATCATCTTGTTCTTCACGCGGTTGCGAAGCTCGCGTTCGTCCATGTCCATGTGGACCCACCGGAGAATGCTGGGCATCGTGGCTTCGGCACACACGTTTGAAATGGAATAGCTCATCCCCAGGTTGGCACTCACCGTACGATTGAACGTGCCGTCGAACACGCTGAACACGTCGGTCGTCGCACCGCCAATGTCGACGCCGACCGCGTTTATGCCCTGCAATTTCGCGATCGTTTGCAAAATGTTTCCGACAGCGCCGGGCGTGGGCATGATCGGCGCGTCGGTCCACGAAATCAGCTTGTCGTAACCGGGCGCGTGAGCCATGACGTGTTCGAGGAACAAATCGTGAATGGCGTCGCGAGCGGGACCGAGGTTTTCGCGTTCCAACACCGGTCGCAGGTTGTCGACGATGGACAACTCGACGCTGTCGTCAAACGTCTTTTCAACCAACGGAGCCGCGTCCTTGTTGCCGGCGAAGATCACCGGCATGCGGTATTCACTGCCGAATCGCGGTTGAGGTTTCGCCGGAGCGATCAATTCGGCGATTTGCACGACATGCGTGGTCGTCCCGCCGTCCGTGCCGCCGGAAATGAGCACCATGTCCGGCCGCAGCTCGCGAATCCGCTGAATCTGTTCGTGCGGCAGTCGCTTATCGTTCGACGCGATGACGTCCATGACGATCGCACCGGCTCCGAGTGCGGCGCGTTTGGCACTGGCGGCCGTCATTTCCTTGACCACGCCGGCCACCATCATCTGCAACCCGCCGCCCGCGCTCGACGTCGAGATATAGATGTCGCAGCCTTCGTGTTCCATTGCTGGGCGAATGATCTTGCCGTCGTCGCCCACAAACTTGCGTCCGGCCAATTCGCCGACTTCCGTCACGGCGTTAACGACGCCCACGGTCACGTCCGCGGCGGGTTCTTCGACCGTGGTGGGCGCTTCGCCTCGGTAGGTTTGGCGAAAGTGGCCGTCGACTTTTTCAATCAGAATGGCCTTGGTTGTCGTGCTGCCGCAATCCGTTGCGAGGATGACGTTGATCTTGTCGGGATCGAGCTGAGTCATGGGGCGTCCTGCTGGTCCGAGTCCGTCGTCGGCTCATGATCCGGCGAGCCGGTCGGTGCGTTTTCTTCCGAGTCGGGTGGTTGTTTGAGGCGTTGTGACGCGATGCGGGCGTCCTGTTCGGCCGCTTCGAGTTGCTCGCAAAGGTAGTCGATCGAGCCGCGCTGTTCGAGGAACTCCGCGAAGCGGGAATAGCCCGTGGTGTCGGTAATTGACGACAGAATCGGCGTGAAAAAGTGCATCGTCTGCGCGCCGAGAAAGTTCAACGGCCGAGACATTTCAAGTGCCATCAATGCGGGTGTGGTGAGATGCCGTCGGACGACTTCACGACTCAATCGATCGACGATCTCGCGAACTTCCGCGGACGGCGCGCC
>JAQBZS010000691.1 GCA_027622115.1 Planctomycetota bacterium
CGCGTACCTGGACGACTACGCCTTTTTCGTGGACGGACTGTTGGCGTTGCATGCGGCCACGCACGATGAAAAGTGGCTCAATGCGGCTCGGCGACTGACCGATCAACAGATCGAGCATTATTGGGACGAGACGGGGAACGCGTTCTTCTTCACGGCACACGATCACGAGAAACTGATTGCTCGGACCAAGAACGCGTATGACGCCGTGTTGCCGTCCGGAAACAGTATCGCCGTGCGGAATCTCGTAAAACTGGCTGAGAGAACGAAGGACACGAAGTACCTCGATCGAGCCAAACTGACGCTCGATGTGTTCGCACAAAACTTGAAGGGGTCGCCGATGTCCATGACTCACATGGCGTTGGCGATGGGCGAATACCTCGATGCTGCCGCCAAGGTGAAGCCTGGAACAAAGACTTCCAGTTTGCCGACGAATGGATCGCCCATTCACAACGCGGTCGCCGAAGCGAACGACACTTCGATTCAACTGGCGTCGAATGAAGAGGAGGGTGCTGGTGCGAACAACGATCTTTCGCCTGCGCCCAAGCCGCCGAAACCCGTCACCGCCAAAGCGTACTTGTCGACCAAACAATTGCCCGCCGGCGGAAAATGTCGCGTGGCCGTGGTGTTGACGATCCAAAAGGGTTGGCACACTTACGCCAATCCAGCCGGTTCGGAATTCTTCCGACCGACGGTGCTGACGATCGAATCCAAACTGGGAACGAAGCTTGGTGAGGTCTCGTATCCCAAGGGGAAATACGTCGAGGACAAAGATGCCGACGACACTTACTACAGCTACGAAGGCAGCGTCACGCTCATTGGGGAGATTTCCACGCCGGCTTCGGCAGCCGGACAAATCGAGGAACTTCAGCTCAAGATTCGACATCAGGCGTGTGACGCCGTGCGGTGTTTGCGTCCAGCGACGTTGGTTCTGAACGGGAAACTACGCGTGGCCGCAGTGGGCGATGTTGTCGAACCCACCAATCAGTCGCTGTTCCGAAAGCCGCAAACGCCCGCTGCCGTGAACGAATAGGCTTGTTCAGTTGCGAGTAATCGTTTCGTGCAGGTTCAGAATGACTCGCGCCACGGAGGTCCAGGCAGCAAGTTCGACCGGCGCAATGTCCTTCGACACCGGGGACTCGCCAATCGTGGCGAACAGCTTGGCTGCAGCCTCGTCCTTGGCGTATCTGGCAGTCTTGCGACTTAATAACTGCGTCAGCGTCTCGACTTCGAGTTGCGAAGGCGATCGAGCGACCGCCCGTTGAAACGCCAACGTCAAGCGGTCCGTCGTCTTGGAGCCACCATCTTGAATCAATCGAGTCGCGAAAACCCGAGCGGCTTCGATGTAAATGGGATCGTTGAGCAACACCAACGACTGCTGCGGTGTATTGGAATTCGGCCGCTGTGCCACGCACTCTTCTCGAGCCGGCGCGTCGAAGGCTTGCAAGCTGGGGTGCCAAAAACTGCGACGCCAATACGTGTAGACACCGCGTCGATAAAGATCCTCGCCGTGGTCCTGGTTGTACTTGCCGTCTTTATAGAGGCGATACCAGTAGTTGGCCGGCTGATAAGGTTTCACGCTGCGTCCGCCGATCTTGCGGGATAACAATCCGCTGATGGCCAACGCGTTGTCACGCACGAATTCGGCTTCCAGACGGAAGCGAGATTGCCGGGCGAATAATCGATTCTCGGGGTCGCGGCGCGCTTGATCGTGCGTCGGAACCGAAGTGCGTCGGTAAGCGTCCGTCATCACGATCCGCTTCAACAGATGGCGAATATCCCAACCACTCTCGATGAATTCGACCGCCAGCCAGTCCAGCACTGCGGGATGCGTGGGCCATTGACCTTGAGCGCCGATATCGTCCAGCGTGCGACTCAGTCCCTGGCCGAAAAACAGTTTCCACATCCGATTGACAAAGACACGGGCCGTGAGCGGGTTGTCGCGACTCGTGATCCACTTGGCCAAATCCAAACGGTTGGCTCGTCCTTTCACATCCAGCGAACCCAAGAATGCGGGAATCGCCGGGTGAACGATGGGGCCGGAATCGTCCAGCCAATTGCCGCGCGGCAGCACGCGAATCGTCCGAGGCTTCCCCGAAACGGTGATGATCGTTTTCGGCCAAGTCTTGGAGTCCGACACCTGCTTCAAGGCCGCTTCGAGACTCGCCACCCGTGCGTCTTTGGGGTCGGATTTCTTGAGCGACGCGAGTTCCGTTTCGATCCGTTCCCAGTCCTCGATTTGTGTACGAGATGGAATCGAAGTCTCGCCTGGAAATCCGACACCCCGTTCCTGCAGGTCACCAAAGAACGCGGCGAAACTGTAGAAATCCTTGGTTGTGAACGGATCGTACTTGTGGTCGTGGCACTCGGCACAACCGAGGGTCGAACCGAGAAAAATCGCGGCCGTATTTCGGACTCGGTCAGCGGAATACTTCGCCAAATATTCCTTGGCCTGAGCACCACCCTCGCTGGTGGTCTGATTCATGCGATTGAAGCCGGACGCCACTTTCCATGTGTATTGCTGGAATTTCGTGCCTTCCAGCAAGTCACCAGCGAGCTGCTCGACAACAAATTGGTTGAACGGCTTGTTGTCGTTGAAGCTGTCGATCACATAGTCGCGATACAGCCACACGTTCCGGTGCGAATCCTTGTGGTAACCGACGGAATCCGCGTATCGCACGACGTCCAGCCAATACACGGCCATGCGTTCGCCGTAGTGCTTGGACGTCAGCAGGCGATCGACCACTTTCTCGAAGGCGTTGTCGGACGTGTCGTGAACAAAGTCGGAGACTTCGGTCGGAGTTGGAGGCAGTCCGATCACATCGAGCGACAGCCGCCGAATCAGCGTCGCGCGATCCGCCATCGCCGCCGGTTCGAGACCCTCACGTTGCATGCGTTTGGCGAGCAATTCGTCGATTGGATTGCCGGGATCGGTCGTTTGCGGCCGAACGGGTGGGATATAAGCCCCGTGCTTTTGCCACGCGGCACCTTGTTCCACCCAACGCTTCAGGATGGCGATCTCTCGCGTCGTCAGCTCTCGTCCGGTCGATGCAGGCGGCATTAGCTCATCGGCGTCCGTCGAAGTGATTCGCTTGATTAACTCGCCGGCGATGGAATGTGCGACACCCTTTCGGGCCGCCTTGAGACCGGCCTCGGTATCCAGTCGCAGTTCGGCTTTGCGATTGCCCTCGTCGGGACCATGACAGGCGAAGCAGGTGTCGGACAGAATTGGTCGCACGTCACGATTGAATTCCACGGTCCGAGGAATTGGTTCGTCACCAAATGCGGCCATTGTCACAAAAAGAACGGGCAGACAACTGAGTGTGGACTTCATGGTAGACCGTGACTGATGAGAGATTGACATGACCCCGAAACGGTATCGCATCGGCCAGCGTTGATCCAACGGTCGCAAGTTCAACGCTCGCACTCGCGAATACTCTGGGCGGAGTCGCGACCGAGGACGATGTGGTCCAGCACTTGGATGCCCAGCAAGTCGCCCGCGGATGTGAGTCGATCGGTGACGGCGAAGTCTTCGCGGCTGGGAGTAGGGTCGCCCGAAGGATGGTTGTGAACCAGGATGACACTGGCGGCGGCGTCGCGGATGGCCGGACGAAAGACTTCTCGCGGATGGACCAAACTAGCATCCAACGTGCCGACCGTGATTTGATGCGCTTGGATAACGTGACTCTTGGTGTTCAGCGTGACGACGTGAAACTCTTCCTGCCGAGCGTCTGCCGCGAGCCTCGCAAATCGGTGGCGACAATACGTCATGGCATCGGCGGAGGATTTGATCTGGTGAATGGCAATTGTCGCCGAGACGGCGGCCACGCGTCGCCCGAGTTCGATGCCTGCCATGATCTGGCAATAGGCAGTCTTGTCGATCGCCGGGCTGATGGCTTTCACTTCAGCTCGACCCACGGACGGGAGATCCGCGAGCCGTTGGTTGAACACTTTGGCCAGTTTTTCTCCGCCCATCACCGCGGATTCGCCGGGACGACCGCTGCGAATCAGGATCGCGAGCAACTCCGCGTCGCTGAGGTTTTCCGCTCCGACTTCCAGCAGTCGTTCGCGAGGCCGCGTTTGTTCGGGCGATTCCTTAATCTGCGTGCCGAACATTTTCTCGTCGAGCCAGCGCGTGGGATTGAATTCGCCGCGACCGACATTCCAACGATATGTGCTTGAGTCTTCGGTTTCTCGCACGATCCAACCATGCTTTTCCAACTCTCCAACGACACGCGTCACAAATCGTGGCGTTTCGGCACTGCAAGAATTCTGTACGTCGAGCAAGCCGAACGTCTCACACCCGACTAGACAATCCACAATCGACTTGTATCGCTCGTAACGGATTGTCGAAGAGCTTTTCTTGGGAGCTGATGAACCCATCGGAAGCAACCGTTGAATAGGTGATTGGTGCTCGCTGCTTTCGGTGCCAGCCTGCAAGGAGCGGTTACGTTTCGTCACGTTGAGAACGCAACCGGCGAAGCGTCACAAAAAACATTTTCGCCAGACCGATGCCCGGCGGCAACAGCCGAAGTCGACATCCACTGGGGTTCAGAGACAGCCGCAAATTACGTAAGATGGATTGGCATTCAACAGGGAGAACCCAATGACAATTCTCATCCTCAACGACGATGCAATCAGCAAGCTGGAATCGGTCGGTGGAACTGCGGAGATTCGCGACCAATCCGGAAGAGTCATCGGCAGGGTTTG
>JAQBZS010000692.1 GCA_027622115.1 Planctomycetota bacterium
ACGGTTGGTGGAATCGACGTCCACACCGTGGGCATGAACTCCTTGATCAGACTCAGCGTCCATTCGGTGGCCAAGGGGCAAAGGAAGCCCACACCGACACCCAGCAATCCGCCAAGCCCCGCCAACACCACGGTTTCGGCCAGAAACTGTACGATGATGTCCTTGCGATTCGCGCCGAGTGATCTGCGCACGCCGATTTCGCGAGTCCGTTCGGTCACCGTGGCCAACATAATATTCATGATGCCGATGCCGCCGACAAACAGAGAAATGCCGGCGATCACCACCAACAATGCGTTGAACATCATTCGCAACGTCTCGGCTTGCTTGAGCAACTCCTTGGGAACAGTGATGGAATAGTCTACGTTCGGGTGATACTTCTTCATCAGGATTTCAATGATCTGCGACGCTTCTTCCACTTCGTCGATGTCGCCGACCGACAAAGTGATCTGGCTCAATTCGACGAGTTCCCCTTCGCGACTGCCGGACTTCGCCGTAATGATCTGATCACCGATCCTCGCCCGTAGCGTTGAGATCGGGATATAGGAATCCAGGTTGTACGAGCGGCCTTCAAGGCTGCTGCCGATCGAAGCCGACGGCATGCGTTCCTGCGTCACGCCAATCACGACGTACACATCGGCACGACTGTTGGCGACGACCTCGATCGTCTTCCCGAGCGGATTGTGATAACCGAACAGTCTCTCGGCGGTTTCCGACGCCAACACGACGACGTTGCGATTCTCTTGAATGTCGTTGTCGGACAGGAAACGCCCACGCGACGTCTTCAAAGCATTGATGTCCTGATACGCGGGCGTGCAACCAATGACCTGGGCGTCCACGGTTCGAGTATCCACGCGCAGCGTGCTGCCTTTGATTTCGCGCATCGGCACCGCGCGCTGAATTGTCGGCACGCCGTCCAGAATGCGGTCGTAGTCGGCACGTGTCAGGCCGTATTCAACAACAAAGCTGCGGCCTTGCGACGACGTCGACGATGGCTTGGCGCTCTTGAGAATGATGTTGGTCGCGCCGAGTTCCTTGATCTGTTGCTGAGCCTGATAGCTCACGCCTTCGCCCAATGCGACCAGCCAGATGACCGCCGTCACGCCAATCAAGATGCCCAACATCGCCAAGCAGGTTCGCAGCTTATGCAACATCAGGCTCTTCAGAGCGTAGTACACCGAACGAATGGCGCGGCTAAACACGGGGCAGACCTCACGGGGCTGAACTCAGTCGTACTACGAGTTGTCGATTGTAGCCACCGTCGCCAGACGGTGGTTTCCTCGCGCGGCCCCCACCGTCTGGCGACAGTGCCTACGAAGGCGTACGCGTTCTGTAGCTACCCTTCACCACCGGGTCGTCCGCCGCCGCCCGGTCCACCACCGCCTCCCGGTCGGCCTCCACCCGGTCGACCGCCGCCCTGCTTCATGCGTTCGACCAAGGGTGCCGCTTCGGTCGCGTCCAAACCGCCGTCTTCGTCCTTGTCGTATCCATCGCTACTGAACCAACTCGATGCGAAACGTTTCATGCGTTCGTCGACTTCATCCAGTTGCACTTTCCCGTCGCCGTTCTTGTCATATTTCGCGACGAATTCCTTGCCGTTCTTCGGTCGGTCGCTCGAACCACCCTTGCTCTCGGCTGACTTGGCGCTAGGTTTTTCGCCCGCTGTTTTGCGTTCGGCGACCGAGTCACTCTTGCCGAATTCCTTGCGGTCGCGATTTCCTTCATCCATCGGCGTTTCTTTGCGAGCGTCTTCCACCACCGCCCGAGGATTTCGCAGCACAACCTCACCTTCGATCACACCGTCGATCACTTCCACCAACTTGTCGTTCGTCTTCCCGATTTTCAGCGGTCGCTTTTCGTTGCCTTCGTCGCCCTTCACCCAACAGAAGAAGTTGCCTTCTTGCTCGACGACGCACGACACCGGGATCGTCAGTACGTTTTTCAAGTCGGCAATCAGCACGTCCACATGCGCGGTCTGCCCAGGCCGTAGCCCGGTAGTCTTGCCGTCGATTGCGATCGAGGTGCCGTATTCCTTGATGTTTCCCGAGAACCAACTGGTTGCTTCCGGCTGATTGGCGATCGAAACAATCTTCCCCGTGTACTGCTGGTCCTGAATCGAAACCCTCGCTCGCATCCCGCGCGACAATTGATCGACCTTCGATTCGTGGACGGTCAACTTGACTTGCATGTTCTCCAAGTCCGGCATGCGAAAGATCGCCTGATTTTCGCGGACACTGGAGCCTTCCTCGATTTGCGGCGCGCTTTGGCCGCCGAACCGACTGCGTCCGGCGTCATTGGCGTAAACCACCATGCCGGCCTTCGGAGCCCGAATCTCACACCGCCCCAACTGCTTGGCAAGACGATCGAGCTTGCTCTTTTCGAGCTTCAGAGCCGCATTGTCGGAGCGTTCCTTGGCGGCAGCGGCTTCACCTTTCGCAGTGAGATCCTTCAGCGTCTTTTGTTTGGTGAATTCGACCAGCACCTTCTTGCGAGTCTCGGCGGCTTCGAGATCCAACTGGGAGCGTTCGACCGCGAACTGATCGGCTTCGAATTGCAGCGACGTGGCGAAGCCTTTGCGAACCATTTTCTTGGTGTACTGGTAGATGTTCTGCGACGTCCGCAGGTTTTCCTCGTTGATGCGAATGTCGACTTCGGCCTTCTTGAGTTCTTCGATAAAGGTGCCTTCTTCGTATTCTCGCACGGCCAATTTCGCCGCTTCGTAGTCTCCCGCCGACTGAATCGCCGTCGCGTTGGCTTTTTCATAGACGATCGTTTGCGAATTCAATTGGTCTTCGATGTTCGACTTGTCCAGCGTGGCCAGCACGAAATCATCCGTGACCTCGGTTCCGTCCGCGACGATCGACAAGATGGTGCCGCCGCCGGCCACTTCGCATTTGATGTCGACATTGTTCGCGCTCTCGACGTTGCCGTCTTCCGTCACGGTGATAAGGATGTCGTTTCGATCCACGGTGTAGGTCAGCGCGCCGTCGGCCTTTTTGACTTCCGTCATCGCGGCGACTTGCGGGTAGAAGAAGATTCCTGCGGAAATCAGGAGTCCGAGCAAAACCAAGCCAAACACCAAACCGCCCAAGCCTCGAGATCGAGACACATGCGGGCGTTGAAACGATTGTTGAGCCGGGGCCTGAGCGAAGGCGGCCGACGGTTCCACGGTTGTTGCCATTGGATTCCCCTTGATTGGTGTTGGCCTGGATTAGCCGTTTGGGCGCTAGCCACGGTTCCGTTCAATTCGCGGGAAAACCGGTGCTATCGCCCAAACGGCGAATTTGCAGACAAAAGCCGCTTGAGACGATTTCGAACAACGGCGGCGCGGGTGAGTAGCAGCCACGATCCAACGATTCTCGGCTTGCAGCCCGAATTCCGCAATCATCGACGTCGCCATCACCCCAAACGCTGATGAAACGTCTAGCGGCTGTGCCGGTTTGTCAGCACGTTGGCTCGACTCAAAGCCGTGAGCGAACGGGGTCGGGGGTCAATCTATTCGGCAAGGTTTGAGATAAGTCCAAGATCGAGAAGCAAACCGCGATGGAGGTGCTACCGTGAATCATCGGGGCTAGAACTCGCCAACAGCGTTTCCATCCCTACGGTTGCCGAGATTATTCCAGACACGTGAGCTGATATTCTCGCTGATGAAGTGGACGGATCCGTCGCACATCATCATTTGAGCGCCACCCGTGTGATTGCTGCTGAACCCGTGACTGGGATTCACTCGCCAGTTCGGGCGTCCGACGGATGTCGACCCGAGCACATGTCGTCCTTCTCCCGTGATCGCCGTGCTGTTGGGTGTCCCGCCGGTGGGGTCGCCTCCACCACCGTTACTTTGATCGAAATGCACTCCCGCCCATGCCGTGGCTCCGGCGGACAAGCCGTGATACCGCTCGCCGGCGATCAGGGTGTTTGACGTGCCGTCGCTGATGTCGCGAATGCTGATCTTGCTGTTCCCGTGAAAGACCCCGTTGCCGTCGGCATCCTGGATACTGCCGCGCGTGCCCCAATTGCCGACATAGCTGGCTCGTGCGGCTCCAAACGCTGACGTTCCAAAGAAATCGAGGATCTCCTGGGGAACCGTTTGCCCCGTGGTGTTGTTGATGCACTGCGTCCCACTTGGTGACGTGCCGGGCGGACAACCCATTCCACTGCTAAACGTGCGGAATCGAGCCGTGCCGTCGATCATGTTGTCCGAGGGGCACTTCCACGATGCCAGGGCGACGGGGGAAAGCCGGGGGGCGTTGAAGTTGAGTGTCTTGTAGATGACGGACTGTTCCATTTGTGGCAGGATCATCGTGCCCCAGGCATACCCGACATGCTGGTTGTCGTCGCTGAGAACTCGCTGAATATAGCCCGGCGGAAACGTGGAGTGTGTGTCATGGTAGTTGTGCAGCGCCACTCCGATTTGATGAAGCTGGTTCTTGCACGCAGTGCGTCGAGCGGCTTCGCGTGCTTGCTGCACCGCAGGCAGCAGTAAGGCGACCAAAACGGCGATGATTGCGATCACCACCAAGAGTTCAATCAACGTGAATCCACGACGTCGGCGATGCATGGGATGACTCCTACAATTAGGACTGCGTGATGAATGGCATTAGTACGCCAGTGATGAATGGCAAAATGAGTTTACGGATCAAGGTTTTCAGGTTCTTCCGTTTCTAGGCCTTAAACAAGCGAGAGTCGAGCTTGAAACAAGCG
>JAQBZS010000693.1 GCA_027622115.1 Planctomycetota bacterium
ACAAGGTGGAGGGGGGCGACCGTCTGGCCAAGACGATCATCTTCGCCCGCAACCATGAACACGCGAAGTTCATCGAGGAGCGGTTCAACCACCACTACCCGCACCACGCCGGGCACTTCGCGCGGATCATCGACAACTACGCGAAGTATCCGCAGAGCCTGATCGACGATTTCTCGCAGAAGGACAAGGCCCCGCATATCGCCATTTCGGTGGACATGCTCGACACCGGCATCGACGTGCCGGAGGTGGCGAATCTTGTGTTCTTCAAGCCGGTGTACTCGAAAATCAAGTTCTGGCAGATGATCGGGCGCGGCACGCGGCTGTGCCCCGGTCTATTTAGACACCTCGCAGTCTTGTTTCCACGCACGAACGCAATTGTTTCTTGACCCGATAAAGCGTCTTGCGCACGGCTTCGAGCGACATGCCCACCACATCACTGATCTGCCCAGCCGATCCCTCGCGAAGTTGCGTCGATGCCGGAGCGCCTCAAAACGGGCCACGACACAGGCCCAGCGGACAAAATCCTCTGGGGCTCCGTCGGTGTCGAATTCCTCGAATTTTCGCCAACAAGCCAGTCCGACCTCCTGCATCACGTCGTCAACATCCTGCCCGGAAGGGATCAGCGATCGTACGAAGCTCCGCACGGCCCGCTCATATCGAGCGAACAGAGAAACAAACTGCGCATATTGCTGGGCTTTCTCTGATTCAGACATGTGCAGACGCCACTGTTTCTGTGCTTCCAATTCATTTCTGATCGCGGCTGCATGAGTCACTTCCGACGCACTCGGAATTACCAAGAAGTTTTACGATGTTTGTCGATTAAATCAGATCTGAGAACGAGCCCATTTTGAAACCGACCGATGAGTCAACCATTGATGAGACTCCTCGAGCGGACGGTAGGTGCTTCACGTCGAAATGAAATTCTTCACCCAGACACTTTCGGTCGTACTACAACTCTGAAATTTGCTGTGTTCTTGGGGCGCATTTTTGGGGGATTCGAGTTTGCGAACTGCTCGTTTACGCCCGCGGATGGCAATGCCGGTCCACGGATGCTTAACGCTTAATCATCCGTAGACCGGCATTGCCATCCGTGGGCGTGAACGAGTCTTGAAGTACCTTTCATTGCAGTCAACCAACGGTGCCTTCGACCGATGACCAATCGGACGTTGTTGGTATCCGTGTGTTTCTATCCGTGTGCTAATTCTGGCGCGCTCGAATTAGCACACGGATAGAAACACACGGATGTCATGCGCAAACTCCAATGGCAAAAAACGAACAGACCCAGTGACGGTCACACGGCGCGGCCGAAACTCTTGACGAGTTTCGCTACTTCGCGTGATTGCGGAGCAACTTTGCGAGTTCGGGCCGTTGGCGTTCTATCTGTTTAAGGTCGACCTCAATGCCAACGGCTCGCCCGACTCCCGTGTAGAAGTCGCCCAGGCCCTTGCTCCAATCGCCCGAAACAACATCGATCGGTGTTTCACCTCGACCGTTCTTGGTGTTCGTGGACGCCCCTTTGTCCAACAAGAATTGCACGACTTTCTGGTGACACATGAAGGCCGCGACATGCAGTGGCGTGTTGCCGTCTCGGTTCGTACCGCTCACCTTGGCGCCACGTTCCACCAGCAACTTGACCATCTCCAAACGGCCTCGGACGGCAGCTTCGGCGAGCGGTGTTGATCCGCTGGGCACTCGATCGTTGGCTCGGCGTTGGTTGCGACCGACGACGCGTTTCAACGCATCGAGATCATTGCGATAAATGGCTTGTGCCACCTGCTCGGCGAAGTCGACATGCGCCTGATTCAGCGAACGGCGAAGCTCGGCGACCGCGGACTCGTTCTCCACCACGTGGAAGATGAAATCGTTACTCATCTGGCCGTCGGGATTCTGTACCTGCAGCAAATGCATTCCGGCATCTGGTAGCTTAGCCAGCGAGATGTCGACTCGTTCCTTATCACGTACCGCAACCTCGCCGGAGACAAGCCGGCCGTCCACGATCACCCTGGCTCCGTCATCAATGTGTCGACCGCTGACTGCCATGCGGCGGTTGTCGGGATGCACGATGGGAAACTGCTGTCGGCCTCGCTGTCGTTCAATCGGGCCGAGCGTCCACAGCGCTGGTTGCGGGTGCTCGATGTCCGCCTTGATGCCGTGTCGACCGGTGAAGGTTCCAACGAACTTTCTGCTCGATGCCAACGCAACCAACGTCTCACGGCTGAAGATGTCGCTACCGCTCTTGTACCTGCCGCCGTTCTCTGCCGGGTCGAACCGCAGCGATACAGGGGTTTGTGCGCCACCAAACAGCACGCCATCCACGGTCAGCACAACTGCTCCCTCGCGAGCCGAGACTTCCAACGCGTTCAACAGGTCAGCCGTGAGTTCTTCATCGGCCGTCTGCTTATTGAGCGTGACCTGTCGCGCGAACGATCCCGAGTAGCCCGTGCTACCCTCAAGGACCATGTCCCAGACGGGGTCGAACCGTCGTCGACCTGCCCACGAGAACTGCCACACGTTGCGTTCGGGGATGCCCTGTTCGGCGACTCGGGCGTAGAAGGGGAAGTCGATGATGTTCAGTCGACCTTGGGGCAGGATGAGAAAGCGGTCGTAGGCGCCTCGCCAAGTCGGCGCGTCCATGCCCGTGCCCGGAGTGTTGGTGCTGACCAGGAACGGCATGCGATGACAGTTGCCGCACACGTTCGGGCGGCGTTTGGTTGGGTCGTCGTCGCCGTCAATGTGGAACAACTTGAAGCCTTCCACGGCATCTTCTGAGAGGACGTTGTCGTAGGCGCGACGTTGAGCTGGCGGATACGGGACGCTGAGCAAGAACTTGGCCATGTCGTTTCGCTGGGCGGCCGTGAGTTCGCCAGCCTTGTCTTCATCGTTCTTGGTCGCGTCACCTTCCAGGAACATGGTTGCGGCGAGTCCCCCGTCGATGAGATGACGCGTGCTGGTCGTGGGGTCGTCTCGCTTGCTGTTCGGCGGATCGGAACCGTGCACGTTGGCGCTGTTGTTGCCGCCGTATGGATCGCCGGGAATGCCATCCCAGTGGTAGGGCTCGGTGTCTCGAAGTCCCCGTATCGGCATCGTTGAACGAGGCATGATTTGATCGCCGCCTGTCACGATCGGAGTCTTCAAAACCCACAGCAATTGGTCGGTGTGCCCATCGGGATGACAGCTTGCACACGAGAACGTCCGAGTCGTCGATGCGGACGCCGTGTTGAATGCAATGCGGCCTCGCTTCACGGCTGGATGCGTGGGGTCTTCCAGCGTGATCGTCTCTTTGACCGCGGGCTTGGCGGTGTCCGACACATCAACCAGCGACACCGTGTTGCCGACTGCGTTCAGAACCCACGCCAGTTGCTGTTTGCCGTTGGTCTGCAACGCGATTCCTCGCGGCACGGCCCCCACGTCGGCTCGGCCCAGAACTTCACCGGTGGCCGCATCGACCGTGACCAACTTGTCGGAACCGGCTGCCGTGACGAACAACGTCGAATCATCATCACTCACCTTGATGGCGAATGGTGTGGCGAGTGCCTTGTCCTTCTCGGGATGTTGCGGGGGGAGCGGTTCCAGGTTGAAGAACTTCGGGGCGCTCGCATTGTAACCATCAAAATCAACACGAGAGATCTGGTTAAGGAACGCTCGGTTTTCGAGTTCCTTGAGGCCGTGCTTCTTGGTGCCGGATCGACCGTTGGCGTCGTTGCGAGCGTCCGTCTGAGCGATGAAAACTCGGCCTTCGGAATCCACCGTGAGCCCGTACAGCAACGTGCCGAGCGTATCCACGACTTCGACCAACTTGTCCGTCTTGGTGTCAAACACATAGAGGTCTCGGTCCGGGACCTTGGGGTGCTTGACGATGTCCACAACATGACCGAGCGACAACACATTGTTGTTGCGAATTGAATGGTCCCACGCGTTGAACGTGACGAGGTTGCCGTCAATCTTGCTGCCGCCCGAGAGCTGTGTCTTGTTGTTTGATTCGAAGGGAATCACGTACAGCCGATCGTCTCGAACAACGATGGCTCTCGGATCCTGTGCGGTGATATTGAGCCGCTTGGTGATCTTGCGGGAAGCCACATCCACGACCGCAATCTGATTCTCGGACGACAACGCGACGTACGCCTTGTCATTGCTGGCGAATGCAATGCCGACGGGCTCGTCAAAGCGAGTCGACTTGGTCTTGGCGTCAAACGCTTGCACGGTGGCGATCACGTACAGGTACGTTGGGCTGCTGGCTTCCGTGTCGATGACGCTTACCGAATCCGACACGTGATTGGACACCCACGCTTCGCGCCCGTCGGGTCGCACGGCGACACTCACCGGATCAATGCCAACGCGAATCCGCCGCACGATCTTGCGACTCTTCGCATCAATCACATCCACCGTATCTGACGGCGTATTGACGACGAACACCAGGCCGCCACTCGCGGCAATCGGCGCGGCGTGCGGACTGACGAATGTTGGATGCCCAACCTCCGTCGTACTCGCTGCAGCCGTTTGCTTCAGAGCTTTCGCGGGTTGAATCGTGGCTTCCGCCTGAACTCGTTGCGGTTCGTTGCCTGCCAACATCGAGATCACCGCGGCCGTAACCAGCACACCCGCCATGTAAGTGGTTTTCATTGATCAGATTCCTGTGATTTCAACGTCCTTTTGTCAGACGCTGCTGAGACTTTGATGAGAGTTTAGGTTTGTCACC
>JAQBZS010000694.1 GCA_027622115.1 Planctomycetota bacterium
CGTGGGCGCCTCGGACAAGATCGGCGGATACCCCAAGTCCGACGCGCAAAAGCCCGAGAACATGGCGGCGACGATTTACGAAGCCTTGGGACTCCCGCGAACGCTGTCGTGGCACGATCAATTGGATCGTCCACATCACGTCTACCACGGCACACCGATCGCGGGCTTGACGAGTTGAGGTGTTCCGAGTTGGGTCGGCTGAGTCAGAAACTTTGAATCACCCGACCCCAGCCCACCATTGCACAAAACTTGCACCATGGAGTTCGCCGATCAAGTCCGAGTTTTGCATACTCACACTGCGGACGCATTCACACTCGACGCAACCACACTCTCTCAACGAGCCATCGACATGAAGTTGTGCCAACTCATTTTTGGATGTGCGATTCTGGCATCAAGCGCATCGATTTCGGCTGCCGACTTTTGGAATCAATTTCGAGGCCCCACCACCGACGGGCATGCACCATCCGACAAACTGCCTTTGAAGTGGAGCGAAACGAACAACGTCGCGTGGAAGACTCCCATTGCCGGCAAGGCTTGGTCATCGCCGGTGGTCTGGGGTAATCAGGCGTGGGTCACGAATGCCACGGACGGCAAGGACTTGTACGCCGTGTGCGTGAACGCCACGACTGGCAAGATCGAGCACACCGTCAAGGTGTTTCATATCCCCAAGCCGATGTTCTGCATCGGTTACAACAGTTATGCCAGTCCAACTCCGGTTGTCGAAGCCGGCATGGTGTGGGTCCACTTCGGAAGCGCCGGCACGGCGTGTTTGGACACGGCAAGCGGCAAAATTCTGTGGGCGCGGCAGGACTTGCCTTGCGATCATCTGCGCGGTCCGGGTTCGTCTCCGATCGTCTTCCGCGATCTACTCATCATCAATTTCGACGGTGCCGATCACCAATACGTGGTGGCGCTCAACAAACTGACGGGCAAGACGGTTTGGAAAACGAATCGCACCATTGACTACAAGACCACCAACGGCGACGCGAAAAAGGCCTACTGCACTCCCACCGTGTTCGAACATGACGACCGCTTGCAACTCGTGAGTCCTGCCGCAGTGGCGACGATCGCTTACAACCCGCTCACCGGCGACGAATTGTGGAAGGTCTATCACGGCGGCTTCAACGCGGCGGCTCGGCCGCTGTACACGCATGGCAAGGTCATCATCAACCTGGAAGGCGGCTTGCGATTGCTGGCGGTGAAACCCGACGGCACGGGTGACGTCACGAAGACTCACATCGCCTGGACTTGTAAGAAATCCACGCCGACTCGCCCGTCGCAGTTGGTCATCGGCGACCATCTCTTCATGGTCAACGACAAAGGCGTGGCGTCCTGCGTGGACATCGAAACGGGCGAGCCCGTATGGACGCATCGCATGGAGGGACGGCACAGCGCTTCGCCGATCTATTCCGGTGGCCGCATTTACTTCTGCGACGAAGACGGCGTGAATCGCGTGATTGCCGCAGACACCAAGGAATTTCGATTACTGGCCGAAAACAAGCTGGATACCGGGAGCATGGCGTCGCCGGGTGTCGTCGACGACGCATTGCTGATTCGGACGAAGACGCATCTGTATCGCATCGAACAACGGTGATTCGGGGTCCAGGTTTTCTTCGATCAGTTCCTGGCGAATCTTCCCGGTCTCACTGGCGAAGCTCGATGTCTAATAGCTATCTGAAAAATGGGTCTGACCCTCTCCGGCCTCAGTTTTTGCCGGGGTTTAGCGAGGCCTCCAAAGGGTCAGACCCCTTTTTCAGATAGCTTCTAATCTCCCACGATAGAGTTGATGTTCGTGGATGTACGCCTCGACGGCTCGCGGCACCAAGTAGCGGATCGAACGGCCGCTCGCGATGCGTTCGCGGATTTCGTGGGCGGAAATGTCGATGGCGGGCATGCGGACCATCCGCAGGCGTTGGTTCGCGGTCGGACCGAGTTGACGTTCGACAGCCGACACATCCGGGTCCGGTTGATCGCCGCGATTTACGGCGACCACGGTTGCCAGTTCGACGATTCGTGTGGGTTCGCGCCAGGTCGGTAAATCGGCGAGCGAATCCGCGCCGATCAAGAAGAACAATTCCGCATCGGGACGACCGCCGCGAATTTGCTCCAAGGTGTCGACCGTGTAGCTCGTGCCACCACGCTGCAGTTCAACTGTCTTGACATGGAAACATGCTGCACCCGCCGTCGCGAATTCGAGCATGTCTCGCCGAGCCGTTCCCGACGTGACATTCGCAGCCGTCTTGTGCGGGGAGCAGGCGGCCGGTACGAACCAGATTTCGTCCAACTCGCACGTCTCGCGACAGGATTCCGCGAGTACCAAATGCCCAAGATGCACGGGGTCGAACGTTCCGCCGAAAATGCCGATGCGGAGCTGGCGGGAAGGTGAATCGTTCACGATTGTCGGTGTGCTTTCCTGAGTCCATCCGCTGCAACAAGCCGCTGCTGATTGAGACCTGCATTTCAATGTTCAACCACCGCCCGGTTCCGTCCCGAGCCCGGATGTCGAGCACGACCAGCTTGGGTATCGATTCCACGTTCGGTCGGCCGGAATCAGTTCAAATCACATCGAGCGGATAGGTCGTCATCCAAATGTCGATTTGTTAAAACGCAATTTCAGTGTTCCGACAGCAAGACGAATTCCCTCGCGAGCCAGTGGCGACAACGCCTCATCTGGAACGAGTACTTCACCGCTTTCCCAAGTGGTGAAGGAAAATCGTCCAGCGAGAAAACCCAATGCTTTGCGCTTGATTTCGCGATCGGGGAATTGAACGCTGATCATGGTTTCGCCTCGGATGAATCTGAATACCGCCCAGTCTCACTTGGTATTTGTCTTGGGTCAATCCGAAGTGCGAAATGTGGGCCATGGGGCCGCCGAAAGCGCCACCGCCCCGGCGTCCAATGGGAAAGTCCCCCAAAAGAATAGTGCGCAACCGAAAGTTTCCGATTACTGGGAAGATCTTACGCCGTGATTCGTTGAGACTTCTGAAGACCGACGGCGGCGATGCATCGCCTTACCCTGACGACAACCGAGATCCACCTTATGCCCCAGCCACTTCGTGGAGTCGCCGACATGATTCGTTGCGTAGCACTCGTTTTGTTGCTGTCGACCGTGGCCTGCGGTCAAGAGCCACCCCAGAAAACGAAGCCGCCGACCGCGGCCGAGAAACTCGAATTCGCCAAGCAGTCCGGAGCAATCTTGCGACGGGCCTGCGTGCGATGCCACAAAGGTGAAGGCTCGGAATCAGGCTATGCCTTCAATGTGCTCAAGACCCAATCCCTTCTCGACGAGGGCATGTTGGTCGCGGGTGAGCCTGGCAATTCCGAGATCTTCTCGGCCATGTTTCGAGGCCGGATGCCGCCGCGAAATCGGCCGCAGCTCCCGCGACCCTCGGCGGCCGATGTCGAAACCATTCGGAAGTGGATCACCGCCGGAGCGCCTGCCGTTCCCAAACCGACGCCTCGCGCCAAGATCACGCTGAAATCCGAGCTGCAAGCCATTTACGGCGATCTGCTCAAAGCCAAACGCGACAGCCGAGCGGGCTTGCGGTACTTCTCGCTCGCGCAATTGCACAACGACGACACGGTTGACGAGATGCAGTTGGATTTGACGCGGCTCGCCTTGGCGAAAGTGCTCAACAGCCTGAGCTGGGAATCCACGATCGTGTCGCCGCGCGCAATCGACCCGCAGCGCACGCTGTACGCCGTGGAGATCGACAAACTCGGTTGGTCACGCGAGCACTGGACTGCCATCGTCCGCAAATACCCGTATGCCGTGGCGTACGGCGCGCTGGATGATCCCGAACTCAACGAGATCGACCGCAGCATCGACGACATCCGCCGCGACCGCACGCCGGTCGTCGTCCGAGCCGACTGGATCATCTCGGACGCCGCGAAGCCACCGCTGTACCACGAACTCGTCTACGACCTGCATGTGCCGGCCCTCCGCGAACGCCCGGCCAACCCGCAAAACACCGCCAACGCGAAGTCCATGACCGATCGTGATCTGGAAGACTTTGTCAACGTCCACGTTCGCAACAACATCGCCAAAGCCAAGGCGCAGCGGGCGGGTTTCACGGAAAGCGGTGTCTCGGGCCAGAACCGGCTGGTGGAACGGCATCCGCTCGGCACCAGCAGCGGGTTCTACTGGAAGAGTTACGACTTCAAGTCCAGCAACCGCACGGCAATCCTGTCGGAATTCCCGCTTGGCCCAACGTTCGAGGGGAACGAGTTCAACGACCTGGCGTTCAAGCACGACGGCGGCGAAATCATCTTCAGCCTCCCCAACGGCTTGCAGGCCTACTTGCTGGTGGATGCGAGGGGAAACCGCATCGACGCGGGACCAATCGAAGTCGTCGGTGATTCCCTCAAGACCTCGGGCAACGAGCAAATCGTGACGGGACTGTCGTGCATGGCCTGCCACCGGAAGGGCATGATCGAATCGCCCGACGACGAAGTCCGCGAATTCTCGGGCACGGTGAACGAGGCCCGTGACCAGGTGCTGCGACTGTACCCCAAGAATGACGACTTTCGCGCGCTGATCGACAAGGACCGTTCAGTTTTTCAACGCACGATGGAAGCGCTGGTGGCCAAGTTCCCGGTCCCGTCCGCCGGCGCGACGTTCGAGGAACTCCCGGAACCGGTGAGCGAAGTGGCTCGGCGGTATCACTTGGAGCCCATGACGATCGAAACGG
>JAQBZS010000695.1 GCA_027622115.1 Planctomycetota bacterium
CACGCGCGTGCCGTCTTGGGTTTGGCCGAGCAGCATGAAGCGTCGACGGAACTGCACGCGTTTCCGAGCGTCTCGATTCCATTCCGTCGGGCCGATTCCGCGAGGTGCCACGTAGGCCATCGCCCACTTGGTCCCTTTGAACATTCGCTGAGTCTGGGCGAAGCCGTCGGGATCGGGCGAGCCCGCGAATTCCCCGAGTTGCTGCTTGAAGCCCACCGACATCATGCTTGCAAACTCGCTCCAGCCCTGGTCATCGACGGCATTCAGCACAACCAAGTCCAGTTCCGTGCGTTTGAGCCCGGCTCGATGAGCCAAGAATAGACGCAAGTTGATGTGGTCTTCGCTGCGAAAATCGTAGGCGCTCAATTGGACCCCGTCATGCTCGGCGGAGAACGCTTGCTTTAAGTCGAGTGATCCGACGTCCGCATCGCTCAGCCAACCGCGAAACGACTTCGCACGCAGCATCTGCATCCAGTCCGTTCGCATGGATTTCCACGCGTCCGGCGATTCAGGAAGGATTTCGTGATATCGCGCCGTGAATGTGTCCTGGATCTTGGTGTTCAATTCTTGCTCGGGCAGTTTGTCGAACACCTTGAGCTGTTCCGGTTCGAAGAATTTGACTGCGGCAGTCTCAATCAACGGCGACGGATCCTGTCCCTTCAAGAATCGATTGAACCAATGAAACGCATGGATGCGAAGTTCTTGCGTGTCCTTGTGCGGACCTTCCGTGATTTGCAATCCGATGTGCTTGGTTTGACCGAGCAATTCGTAGATGCGGCGAGTTTTCACGTACACATCTACAACTCCGTCGAGCGGGAAGATGCGATCCTTATCCGTGTTGGAAATGAGCAACGGACGCGGAGCCACGAGAGCCGCGATCATCGGGTAATCCCAACGATAAGTGTTGACCTGGTACATGCAGTCGCAATGGCCCTCGACACAACCATCGACCACGTGATTGGCGAGGCTGGTGATGCCCGCGACCGGCACGGCAACTTTGATGCGTTCGTCCAACGCGGCAATCCACCAACTGTAGGCCCCGCCGCCGGAACGACCCGTCACGCCGAATCGCGACCGATCCACTTCGGGACGAGTCTCTAAGTAATCCAACGCACGAATGCAGTTCCACGCTTCCACGCCGGCCGACGAATAGCCTCGACTGTTCCACCAGAACATCCCGTGGTTGTAAGTGCCGTGATGAATGCCTTCGATCTCGCCCAATTGCAGCGTGTCGATGGTCAAGCAGACGTAGCCGTTTCTGGCGAACCAACTGCCGTGATGCTGATAGTGCGTCTTGTTGCCATAGCTGATGCCGTTCTTCTTGACTCGGCCGTGACCACAGACGTAAAGAATTGCCGGAGCCTTGCCCTTGAGCTGTTTCGGCACGTACAGATTGCCCGTGACAAACAGCCCCGGACGAGATTGAAAGTGGACGTTTTCGACCGTGAACGCGTCGTGTTCCACCTTGCCGGTCGTGACCGGTTTCAAGGGAGTTCTTTCCGGCAGCGGATCCAAACTGAGCATTTCGAACAACTGCCGCCGGTACTCGTCTTTTCGATCGAGCCAGTCTTGTTTGGTTTTGATGTCCGACAGGGATTGCCGAGTCAGCGTGTTTGTCTGGTGGCGAAAGTATTCGGCAATCATGCGGTCGCCGACTTCGGTGGATCGCGAGTCCTTGGGTTGGGCCTTCGCCGGCTGACTCAGGGCCGTTCGACATGGGATGAACTGCAATAAGACCACGGCGGTCACAACCAGCACGAATCGTCGGCCGAACATGTTCAATTCTCCAAATGCGAACGGTGACTCAAAGCGGTTCGGCATTCTGGCGGAGGACTCAGCTTGCGGAAACAGCAGGGGGCTTCGCGTTTGGAAAACACTCGGGATTGGAGAATTCGTCGTCGCTTTCACTTTGTTGGAATCGCGGCCATCATGGGAGTGAACGCTCAAGAATTACACGCTCACAAACCATGCTGCTCGCTGGAATCTTCGATGCCCAAAGTCCGATGCGGTGAATGTGGTCTTCGTTTCGACGCACCGAATGAAGCTCGCGGGAAGTCCGTCAAATGCCCCGACTGCGACTCCCGCGTACGCGTTCCTCGCGTGAAAAAGAAAGCGGCGGCCCCCAAGCAGAAGCGACCCGCCAGCGGCGATGCCGATGGCGACGAATCGAAAGCTGGCGATGCCGACGCGTTCTTGGACATCAATCTCGCGCGGATTGACGACGATAGCGTCCGCATTTGCCCCAAATGCACGAAGGAAGTTGACGACGAAGACGTGGAGTGCCCGTATTGCGGCGTCAATCTGGAAACGGGCAGCATCACCGCGCAGCAAAAGAAGAAATTCAGCCGCCGCGGTCCGGATCCCGACGAGTTCCTTGCAAATCTGTGGGGCGACTCGTTCGGCTTCATGGGCCGGCAGTGGAAGCTGGCACTCCGTACGACGCTGTATTTTTCCGTGTTCATCACAGGCTGGTTCTTTTGTGCTCACATGACATTTTGGAGCACCCGGATGCCGCCCAAGGTCTTTTGGACCGGGGTCGGGTTCCTGTTTCTGCTCGGCCCGATCGGTTGGCTGTATCACCTCAATCTGGAAGTCATCCGCGCGTGCATGTCCCGCAAGCGTGACCCCGACCCCGACGACATCAAGTTCGATTTGTTTCAATGCATTTCGATGGGCATCCGCTTCGCGATGTATCCGATCGTCTTGTTCTTGCCGTTCTTTTGGACTGTCATCGGAATCTTGGTTCCGATCGTGTGCCTGCCCATCAGCTTGGCTCACATGACGCAGAAATACACGTACCGAGGGTGGCTGGGATATTTCCAAATCAAGATCTTCATGCAGAACGCCGCGGCCACCATGATGTGGTTTCTGGTGTTCTTGTCGGCCTATGCCATCCAGGCGATCGTGATCCTGGTGCTGATGCTGACCAGCGTGCAGGCGAAGATCTATACCGGCGGTCCGCCGGAGAAACTTGCAAAAGCCGAATGGAGACAGCCCGGCGCGCTCCCCGACACTTGGACCTGGGTGCCCGGTGGATTCGTTGGAAGAAACGCCGGGGATTGGGCCAAGAGCATTTCTGGAGTTGATGCCGGCTTCACCTATCAAGCCATGAGTCTCGGCTTTGTGCTGCTATTCATCATTCTGTTTGCGCCGCTCATTGCGTCGGCATTCGCGTGGCCATCAATGATGGTCGCACGCGCTAGCGCGCTGTTCGCGTACTACCGCCAGACCGAGATGGAATTCATCACGGAACACAAGGATCGCGAGCCGACCGGGTATTGGGCGCGCTATCTGGCAACCAAAGTCGATGGGTTGCTGTTTATGATGTGCCCGTTCATCGTGGCCGTTCCACCGCAGATCGGTGTCGCGTTGTGGTCCACGAATGTCGCGCTGTACGCCAGAATTGCGCTAGCCGTGATGAACGACAGCTTTGGGATCGACGCGTCCCTGCCGGGTTACCTGGAGGTCCTGACGATCTGGTTGGCGCGAGGCTCGATCCTGGTCAACTTCTGGGTGTACTTCGCCGTTGCGGAATCCAATTTTGAACAGGCCACGGTGGGTAAGGCGGCCTTGGGGTTCGTTGTTTCCGACGAGGACAACAACCGGCTGACCCTGCAACACGCGACCGGGCGGACGTTCGCAAAACTGCCGTCTTGGCTCTTGGGGGTGCTTGCGGGTTGGCTGTTGGGCTTCATCGTGGGGAAATGGCACGAGCCCGGCATGGTTCCAATTGTGGGCCGTGTGTTTTACGACGTATTTCACTGGCTGCCCGGCGGCGGCATCCTCGGCATCGCGGGAGTCCTGCTGCTGTGGCTGATCATCAGCAGCCTGGCGGTCAATGCGTTTGCCGCGTTCAACCCGGAAAAAGAAGCATTGCACGACAAAATGTGCAAGACTCGCGTGAAGTGGCGCGGCTTGATGGAATGAGGATTCCATGAAACAGAAATCGCTGACTGCCGAAGAGCGCGCCGTTTACGAATGGCAGATCTGGGTGCCCGGATTCGATGTTGTCGGCCAAGAACGTTTGAAAGCGGCATCGGTACTTGTGTCGCGAGTCGGCGGGCTTGGAAGCGTGGTGGCGTACGAATTGGCGGCAGCCGGTATCGGAAAACTCGTCTTGGCTCACGGCGGGAATGTCAAACCGAGTGACCTGAACCGCCAGTTGCTCATGACGCACGACTGGCTCGGAAAACCGCGAGTCGAGTCGGCCGAACGACGACTCAAGGAACTCAATCCACGCATGGAGATTGTCACGGTCGATTCCAACGTGAATGAATCCAACGCCGCCGATTTGGTTCGACAAGCGGATTTGGTGGTCGACTGCGCGCCGCTGTTTGATGAACGATTCTTGATGAATCGCGAGGCAGTGCAACAGGGCAAGCCGATTATTGATTGCGCGATGTACGAACTCGAGGCCCAGATCACGTCGATGATTCCGGGGCAAACTCCGTGTCTGTCGTGTTTGTATCCGGAACACCCGCCAGCCTGGAAACGCGAGTTTCCCGTGTTTGGCGCGGTGTCGGGTGCAATTGGCTGTTTAGCCGCGATGGAAGCCGTCAAGTTGCTCGCGGGACTGGGCGACCCGTTGCTCGGCCGCATGTTGAGCATGGATCTGCGGGACATGTCGTTTGCGACTCGGCGCATCCAACGCGACCCGAATTGCGTCGTTTGCAATGCAATTGGGTAAA
>JAQBZS010000696.1 GCA_027622115.1 Planctomycetota bacterium
CAAAACCTGCTTGACCCGTCTTGCGTCAACCCGAGATTCTCAATACCCGATCCTTGAGCCCACAACCAAAGGCATTTCGCGATGGAGCAACTCCCGATCGGAACTCACAAGTCCGAATTCGACACGCCGATCTTGTGTATCGATCTTGGTCTGATGGAATCCAATATCGCGCGGATGTCGGACTTCATCATCAAACAGAACGGCAAGAATTGGCGGCCGCATCAGAAATGCCACAAGACGCCCACCATCGCCTGGAAATTGATCGACGCGGGAGCGATCGGAGCCACATGCGCGAAGGTCTCGGAAGCCGAGGTCATGGCGGCCGGTGGAGTTCGTGACGTGCTGGTCGCCAACATGATCGCCGGAGAAAAGAAGCTGGAGCGAATCGCATCGTTGTGTCGATCGGCCGATCCCATCATTGCGTGCGATCACTACGCTCAAGCGGAAGCACTCGCGCGCGTCTGTCACCGTCGCGGCGTCGAATGTCGAGTCATCGCGGAAGTCAATATCGGGCTGGACCGAGTCGGCGTGCGGCCCGGCCCCGACGCGCAGGCTCTGTTGCAGGTCATGGACAAGCTGGCCGGCATCCGGGTCGTCGGGATCATGGGCTACGAAGGCCATTTGCTTCGCATTGAAGACAAGGTGGAAAAACGCCAAAAGATCGATGCTGCCATCAACATTCTGGGCGAATGCCGAGATCAAATGCGGGCGTCCGGACTGTGTTGCGACATCGTCAGCGCGGGCGGCACCGGGACGTATCAATACACGTCGACGTGCGAAGCCGTCACCGAGTTGCAATCCGGCGGCGGCATCTTTGGCGATCCGATGTACCGCAACAACATGGGGGTCGAAGGACACAACTACGCGCTGACGGTGTTGGCCACGGTGGCGAGTCGACCGACGTTGGAACGAGCGGTGTTGGACAGTGGCCGCAAGACCGTGAATCCGGATGCCCACATGCCGATCATGAAGGGCTATCCCGACGCGGAAGTCACGGCGCTCAGCGCCGAACATTGCGCGGTGAAACTCGGCCCCGAGTCGCAAGACCTCAAGATCGGCGATAAAGTCGAATTGATCGTCGGCTATGCGGACTTCACGACCGTCTTGCACGATCATTTCTACGCATTCCGAGACGAACACCTGGAAGCGGTCTGGCCCATCGCCGGCCGCGGAAAACTGCAATAGTCGATGCCGGCATTCACGCACCACATTTTCATTTGCAGCAATCAGCGGTCACCCGGACACCGGCGAGGATGTTGCGACCCCGACGGCGGGCAATTACTTCGCAGCGCGTTCAAGATCGAGATCAAGCAGCGTGGGTTGGCGCCGTTGGTTCGAGCCAACAATGCCGGTTGCTTGGAACAATGCGAGCACGGCCCGACCGTGGTGATCTATCCGCAAGGCATTTTCTATGGAAATGTCACCGAAGCGGACGTGCCGAGAATTATTGAGGAAACCGTCGTCAACGGGCGCATCCTGGAAGACCTGTTGATCGCCGATGACTGTCTCAACAATCCGAACTGTGAGCACATTCAAGCTCGCAAGAGTGACTCATGAACGTCGTGATTCTCGGCGGCGGCACCGTGGGAGCGTCGATCGCCCAACTCCTGTGCGACCGGGACGCCAACGTCTGCGTGATTGACGCCGAACCCGCCGCGCTGCGAATGGTCGAGGAATCGCTGGATGTGCAGACGATTCTCGGCTCCGCGTGTGATGCCATCAAACTCTT
The DNA here is from genome assembly GCA_027622115.1 of Planctomycetota bacterium. Lineage (GTDB taxonomy): Bacteria > Planctomycetota > Planctomycetia > Planctomycetales > Planctomycetaceae > JAQBZS01. The sequence continues at coordinate 1,730 of JAQBZS010000696.1, forward strand.
TCAAGCGGGCGTGCAAAGCGCGGACTTGTGCTTGGCGGTCACTTCCAACGACGAATTGAACTTGGTCGGTGCGAGTATCGCCAAGGCGATGGGGGCTCGCCGCACGGTGGCTCGGATCTTCAATCCGGCGTTCAACGATCACAGCACGTTTGACTACCAAGCTCACTTTCGCATCGATCGCCTGTTGAGCCTGGAGTATCTCGCCGCGCTGGAATTGGCGAAGGGGATTCGCATGCCGGGATTGCATGCAGTCGAAAACTTCGCTCGTGGCGCAGTAACGGTTCAGGAATTGGCGGTCGATGCGGATTCGCGCGTGATCGACAAGCCGCTTCACGAATTGAGTCTGCCGAAGGGCGTGCGCATCGGTCTCATCACGAGAAACGGAAGCGGCACCATCCCGACCGGTGACGCTCGAATCCAAAAGGGGGATCGAGTCACGTTGTTGGGCGCGGCGGGCGAACTCGAAAACGTCAAACGCATCTTCGAACACAAGATTCCGCCCGAGTTGAACGTCATCATCGCGGGTGGTGGCGAAATCGGATTCCACTTAGCGGTCATCTTGCAGCCTCGTCGCTGCAACGTGGTGTTGATGGAAGCGGACGCGGATCGTTGCCAGTACCTCGCGGGACGTCTCGACAAGACCACGATTCTGCATGCCGACGCGACTCGCCGCAGCGAAATGGAAGAGGCTCGCGTGGGAAACGTGGACGTGTTTGTCGCCTGCACGGGGCGAGACGAAGACAACATCATCTGCGGCGTGGAAGCCAAGGAACTCGGCAGCAAGCTCATTTTGAGCATCGTCCGCCGACCGGATTACGCCAACGTGTTGGAGAAGCTTGGCATCGATGTGGCAGTCAGCCCGCGCGAGGTCATGTCGCGTCAGATCAACGGGATGCTGGAAGCGGGGCCGATTATTGATCGCTCACGGATCGCGGATGGCGACGCGGAAGTTTGGGAAGTCGAAATCCGCGAGGGTGCGAAAATCACGCAAGCGCCGTTGCGTGACATCAAGCTGAAACATGCCCTAATTGCCTCGGTGGAACGCGACGAATTCGTGCGCGTCCCGGGTGCGGACGACCAATTGCGTGCCGGAGAATCCGCAGTCGTGGTGGTCCAAACCGCGAATGCGGCCGACGTGTTGCCGATGTTCGAGTAGGGCGCAGAGCCCGCCCATACGCGTCCCAATGCCGAAGGCATTCCACAACAAAGTCCAGAGTCGCCGCGCAAGCCGCGCACCCTGGGTGATTGAGGCCGGAGTCAGCGCTACATCGCCGTCAAGAACTCACGCACGTCGCAAGTCGGTTTCCACATGTGAGCGAATGCCGGAGTTCCCGGCGCTGCCGACTCGTCGCTCCAATCGCAAATGCAGGAGTACTACGTCGCGCATCCGGAGCAGCTCCATGCGGACGCCGTGCGGTTGAATCTCAACGATCAAGCCATGTTGTTCCTCAAAACACACCGAATCGTCGACATATGTCGTGATCTACGGGGCGGCATCCCACAGCCACGTCCCGGCGATGGCGGACATATCCCCGGTCGCGGCGGAGTAACCCAGCGGAGGGTTGGAGAAAATGGCTGGGTTCACGTTGATCGTCAGGTTGGCCCCGAGCGTCAATGCGCCTTCGGTTATGAACACGCCTTCAATCGTCAAGTTGGAGGCCAGAGTCGTGTTGACTCCCGAGCCGATGATGTGAAATAAACCGCGCATAATCGGAACCCGTTGGTCCGATTCATCGGTGTCGGTTTCACCGTCATAGGGTTCCCCCGGCGGGTTGTAATTGAACTTCGGCGCCTGCTGTTCTTTCAGGGTCGCGTTGGAACTCATCAAGTCAAAATCTGCGTTCCCGGAACTCTTGACGATTGCGCAGGGGTAGTTGTTGCCGTTGTACGGATCCCACATACAAGACTGCTGCGTATCGAACTTCGCGCCGGCACCAAGTTCGATGAGGAGTGTGGCGTGGATACGCGACTTGGTGACGTTCAAGTGCTTCCCTGCGGGAATTTGAATGTAGTACACGCCGTCGGCATCGGTCGGGCCGAACGGATTGACGGTCGCACCCAGCAGTTGCCGATTGAACTCACGCTTATTGGAATTGACCGGGTCGACGGGAAAGTTGGTGAATGGAATGGGAGTGGCCAACGCCATGTAAGTGTCCCACACGCCTGCGGACGGCATCGTGCGATTCGGGCCGGGATCGGTGACGGTTCCAGTGACCGATCCGGTGCCCGAAATCGTGACCGGATTGCCTTCGGCGTCGCCAATAATCTCACTGCCGACATACAACAGACTCTGACTGGCGAAGGGACCACCGTTCGTCGTGGACGTGGAACTTTGCGTGATGTTGCCGACCGCGTAGGCGGAACATTGCAGGGTGTCGGGGATCGGCAGTGTTCCGTCGAGTTTCACGCTGCTGACTTGCACGGTATTGCCCACGCGACCGATGCCTTTGAGCCGCAGATTGGTGTCGGTATCGGTCAGGCTGCCGTCGCTGTCTTCCAACACCCAACTCACAGTACCGGTGGCATTCGTGCCGAGTGATTGCAGTGCCGTTTCGACTGAGTTGGTGTGAGTGGTTCGCCAATTGGAGTCGTTGGCGATGACTCGCAACGCCAACTCGACAGCCGAACGCGCGTTGGCTCGCGCGTGGAGCATGTCTCCGTCGCTGGTGGCTCGCTTACGTTCGATCCTCGCCACTTTCAGTCCGGCGAGACCCAACACGGACACGATCATCGCCACGGTGAGCACGATCATGTACAGCGCCGCGCCTCGGCGTGCGTGTGTTGACTGGGGGGGGTATTTACGGGTGCGTCGCATTGTGAAATGTCTTAGTGCGAATTCGCGGGATGGAGGGTGCAACTAACTACGAGTTTGTCACATTCCGGGGGATCGGGGTCAGGCTTACGGCTTTCAGATTTGGCGGATTGACGTTCTTGATGAAGCTAAAGTACACCGCTCG
>JAQBZS010000697.1 GCA_027622115.1 Planctomycetota bacterium
TTCCACCGGCACGGGGCCGGTGGAGAGCACCTCAATGCGGTCCGTCAGCGAGCTGACACTTCATTTTCAGTCCTCATGGCCGGTGGCCTCCGAGGCGATCGTTTGGTTCGGTATTGCTGGGACAGGCGGCGGTCGTAGCTGGCGTGACGGAGCTGGCGGCACTGCGAACTCGATCACTTGTTGGTGGAGTGACTGTCAAGCCATTCGGTGAGAACACTTTTCTCGGACACACGACCGAGTAATTCCAACAGTGTTTTCGCGTTCGATGCACTCAGCGAGTTGATTTGCGCCTTCGCCCGAGCGGATAGCTTTCCGAACCTTGCTTCAGCGACCAGCACTGCGGCCTGTTTCTCGCCTCGCTTCTCGCCTCGCTTCTCGCCTCGCTTCTCGCCTCGTTTCTCGCCGATGGCGATCAAGTCTTTTCCGCTTTGTGTTTCTTCGAGTTCTGGCAATTCACCAATCAGCATGGCCTCGATCTCCTGCTTGTTTTTCGACTTGAAACGCTGTTCCAGCCAACTGACAAACACATCGGCCAGCGTTGCTTTCGTCGGTTCTGGTAGTTGACTCTGTTTGATCTCACGGTAGTACGAGACCGCGTTGGCATCCAGATCGGGTTCACTGGCTGACAACGCCTTGCACACGACCACCAGCGGATGATGCGGGTCTTGTCGCTCCAAAGCATCCAATGCGTCCTGGATCAACACGCTCTGCACGACTCGACACCAGGGCTCTGGTTTATCATCCAACGTTTCCGCTCGAAAGAAAATGATTCCCTGAACGCGCCTCATGCCGTGTGCCCGCTCGGCCGCAGCCATCTCCACGATCGTGCGGTTGTAGATTTCCGGATCACCCTGGAATTGAAACTCGGCAACGGTGATCGGCAGGTTTGCGTCGTTAGGCACAACCAGCCCGTCCAGCCGCCGTTCGAGTTCCTTGACGGTGATCGACTCAAACCGACAAGCACCTGGGGGCGGCTGACGGGCCAGCAGGTAAATCCACTCCGGGCAGACCTGGAAGATTTTGAAGAATTGTTTGTCGGTTCGCATTTCGGAAAGGGTCCTCGATTTCAGGCGAGTCCTCGACACACGTTCCGGGACTAAATCGGGCAGACGGACAGACGGACACGTTCGTTGTTTGATGAATCACCAGTCGCCGGTGCCGATATCATTGCCGAGTCGAAAAAAGTGCCGAGTCCTCATCGACCTCGGGGTCCTTGGCACACAACAACACAACAAGTCAAGGAACGAGTCGGACAACCACTTTGCTGAGACAAACGGCCCAGGATTCCATGTCTCCGATCACCAGTTGTTGGCCATCCATGGTCTCAAACAAGAACTCCCACAGTGTCGAGACCCGCTGAAATAACTCGACAACCCGTGAGAATTCGGTTTCGCCGTTGACCCACAGTTTCGCGTCCATTGTTTCTACGGTTCCCGATTCCGGGCAGATTCGAATCAGGATCGCGCAGTCTTCCGTGGGACCAAACGCAAAGTAGTCAACCATGATCGGTTGCAGAGTGTTGATCGGAGTCCAACTTCGAACTTCATCGAATTGCGGGAAACTTGGTCCTGCAACCGAGCGAATCCGATCCAACGAGATGCGGAGACTTCGAAGTGAATTTGCTGGTGCCTCCAAGTCATCGCGATCGACATACTCGCCCAATTGCGGATCGAACCGTGTGTGAGCGATCGGAATAAACGTGCCGGTCAGGCATGACCGATCGCCATCTTCGATGAAAATGATTCGCTGGGATGACATTGTGTTGGACCCACGATTCGTACGGGCGTGGTGGCGGGAAACCTGCCCGCGACAGGGATGCTACTAAATCCAGTCATTGCCGGTTTGTTCCGCGAGCATCAGTGGTCATCAGCGTCCGTCTGACGGTTCCCGATTTTCGAAACCGAGTCAGCCTCTGGAGAGACCTCACGTCTTAGCAGCATCCACGGTTCTGTCAGTCCCATGATGCGAGCGGCGGCGAAATACGTAGCGACAGACGCTGCGAACGGAATGACCACGTCGGAAGCGATCCCGCCTAAACTCGCGCTTGCCGTGATTCGCGCGGTCGTCCACCAACAAGCACCGCTCATCGCGGCAGCTGCCACGCAGGACTTGGAGATCGAGATTCCAATCCGTTTCCACTCCAGACCGCCGATCCGGTTTTGAACCAGCCACGTCAGCGAAATCGCCTGCACGATGCCCGAAATCGACGACGCGTAGGCCAACCCGACTCCACCCAGCGGATACATCAAGACAAAGTTGAGCACCACGTTGATCAACAGTCCCGCGATCCCGACTTTCATAGGCGTGATGCGGTCGCCCACGGCGTAATAGCCGCGTTGGATAATGAGCAAGGCGCACGAGGCCCAAATGCTGATGCCATATGCCGCGATCATCTTGGCGGTCTGCCTGCTGTCGTCGTTGTTGAATTCACCGCGTTCGAAGAGCAAGACGGTCAACGGTTCCGACAATAACACCAGCCCGACACTCGCCGGCACACCGATCGCCATGACCAAACACAGACCCAAGCTCAGGTCTTCGCGGACTCGCTGCATTTCGCCGCGTTCGGCATGCCGCGTCAGCAGCGGGAACAGCACCGTTCCCAACGCCACGGCGAAAACTCCCAACGGAAATTGAAACAGCCGCTGGCCGAAGTACAGCGCGGACGCCGTCCCGGATTCGAGTGGAAAGTCGGCTGCGTTGTTCGCCACGCTCGACTCCGGAGCCGAGAATCCCCAAGCGGTCAGGCTGTCGACGACTCCGTTGAGTTGTGTGATCGACAGTCCCACCAGCACGGGCAGCATGGCGATCAAGATCTCTTTGACGTGGCGCATGGCGTCGCGCCAGGTGCTGTCGAATCGAAAACCCAACCGACGCAGCGTGGGCACGCCAGCGGCCAATTGCAGCACTCCACCGCACAGCACGCAGCAGGCAACCACATAGACCTGGGTCACCTGCGACTCGAACCACCCGGTGGCGAACCACACACCCACGATCCACACCACATTCAACAAGACCGGCAGCAAGGCCGGCCATTTGAAGTGGTCCATCGCGTTCAAGACCGCACTGACTTGGGCCGCTAGGCAAATTAGAATCAGATACGGCAGCATGGTTGCGGTGAGGCCAAACAGCAGCAGACCTTCCGGACTCCCCGTCCAGAATCGAACGACGATCAACAGCAGCAGTTCCAGGACGATGACCATCCCGGTCAGCGACATCGCGAGCACGCAAAACACGGCACTCGTGATCCTCCACGCCGACTGCGGACCGTTGTGTTCCATTTCGCGAATGAACACCGGCAGAAACGCCGTGACCAAAGCGCCCTCGCCGAACAGTCTGCGAGCGAGATTTGGTCCGCGAAAGGCGACGGTAAACGCATCCAAAACGGCCCCGTTGCCAAACGCCGCGGCCATCGCCATGTCTCGCACCAATCCGAGAATCCGGCTGGCCAACGTGATCGAACTGACAAGACGCAAGCGGGCAAACAGACCGCTGGATTGCGGCGGCGGCGTCATTTCACCCTCGCCTCAAAATCGCTGTTCACCACGCAGTCGGGACGTTCGCCGCGTAGGGCCTGGACGATGTGCGTGACGGCTCGCGTGCGCAACTCGATCACGGATTCTTCCGAGACAAAGGCGGCGTGCGGCGTCAGGATGACTCGCTCGTCTTGGTACAACGGCAGCGAGAGATCCGGCGGTTCCGGGTCAAACACGTCCAATGCCGCCCCGGCGATTACGCCCTGCTGCAGGGCGGACCAGAGGTCGTCGTGCTGGATCAGCATTCCACGCGACGTGTTGATCAACACGGCCGTCGATTTCATCGCCGAAAACACGGCTGCACGAAACATGTGACGCGTTTCGGCGGTCGACGGCAGATTGAGCGATACGAAGTCGCTGCCGTGGACGAGTTCCGCGAACGACACCATGTGGCAGCCGGTGCCGTGATCGTCGCCACTCCGAGAATGGGCGACGACTTGCAGTCCCAAGCCTTGAGCTTTGCGAAACACCGCCCGGCCGATTCGTCCAAACCCCACGATTCCCAACGTCAGCTCCGTCAGCCTGCGCATGGGAGGCGCGGCCTGTAATTGGTACTCGCCCTGCTTCGTGCGCCGATGAAAATAGCCCACGTTGCGGGCATGCGCCATCAGCAAGGCAATCACGTGGTCGGATACTTCTTCGACGCAATAGTCCGGGACATTCGTGACCGGAATCCCTCGCCGAGTTGCCGTCGCGACATCAATGTTGTCGAGCCCAATTCCGAAGCGACTGATGACTAGGCAATTCGTCGCGGCTTCGATCACGGCCGTGGTCACGTTCGCCCAGCAACTGCCGATCGCGTCACACGATCGCGCAAGCTGTATCAGTGTTGCCTCCGACGTGTCGGGTGCCGTAATCAGTTCCGTGTTGGCCTCGCTCAAGATTCGGTGTTCGATGTCCCAATTGGGCCACGCTTTGTCGGTCAACAACACACGTTGTTCATTCACGGGTACGCTGCCTACTTTCAGGACGTGCTTCTTATTCTCGCCGCGCCAAATAATGGCACTTTTGTTCGTTGAACCGCACGCCGCAGGCACGCGCGTTTGGGCAATGTGACCTGGTTTGGTGAGCCCAAACTAGGCCTTAAACAAGCGAGAGTCGAGCTTGAAACAAGCGAGTTTTCGAGCGCAGCGGGCACCGGCCC
>JAQBZS010000698.1 GCA_027622115.1 Planctomycetota bacterium
GTCTTCAATGGTTGGCAATCGTCCTCAAAGCCCTGTATTTACAGGGCTTTCGGCTTTCCCGGGCAGTCGCTCGTTGCCTCACTTCTTGGTGCATCAAATCGCCGTCGACAAAGTCCTGTCCGCGGACGCCGGCGACAAGTTGGCCGCCACCGGATTCCTCACATTGGGGCGGCGTTTTCTGAACAACAAGCACGACATCATCGACGACCGGATTGATGTCGTGACGCGGGGCATGATGGGTTTCACGGTGACGTGCGCGCGGTGTCACGATCACAAGTACGACCCGATCCCCAGTGCCGACTACTACTCGCTCTACGGGGTCTTCGCGTCGTCGCAGGAGCCGGACCGCGCGAAGTCGACGGTGCGCCTCACTGATTTGCCGAACCCGTTCAATCCCTACGTCTTCTTGCGAGGCCAGCAGAACAATCACGGCGAACGTGTGCCGCGACAATTCCTTGCCGCGGTCTCGACCGACCGCCAGCCGTTCAAGGACGGCAGCGGTCGACGCGAACTCGCCGAAGCGATTGCTGACGACCGCAATCCACGCGGACGTCCCCAACCACGAACCGTCGTTGCTGCTCATGAACTGCGGCGAGGCTCGGTTGATCCGACCCAGTTTGGGGTCGTGGGTGACCTACGGATTGGGAACCGAGAATCAAAATCTGCCGGCATTCATCGCGATGTGTCCCGGCGGTTATCCATTCAGGAGTCGCAAAACTGGCAATCCGGGTTCTTGCCGGGCATCTATTTATCAAGGAACCTACGTCGACACCAAACACACGGATATCGAAAAACTGATTGAGAACGTGCGCAATCAACGCATCTCGAAGTCGGACCAAGGCAAGCAACTCGATTTGCTCCGCAAACTGAACTCGATTCACCGCGCCGCACGCGAAGAAGACCCGCAATTGGAATCGAGGGTTCAGTCGTTCGAACTCGCGTTTCGCATGCAGTCGGAAGCCTCGGACGCGTTCGATGTCAGCCGCGAGCCGAAACACATTCAGGATCTGTACGGTCCCGGCACGCAAGCGCGGCAGATCCTAATCGCCAGACGACTTGTGGAACGCGGCGTCCGTTTTGTGCAGGTGTGGCACGGAGCCGGTCAGCCGTGGGACAACCATGACGACATCGCCGTCAACCATCGTCGACTCGCCAAGCAATGCGACCAGGCCATCGGTGCTTTATTGAAGGACTTGAAGCAACGCGGCCTGTTGGACGAAACGCTCGTACTGTGGGGCGGCGAATTTGGACGCACGCCGACGGTCGAGCTGCCAAAGAAGGGTTCCAACGCGGGTAAGATCAACGGCCGCGACCACAACCACTGGGGCTTTACGTGCTGGATTGCGGGTGGCGGCGTCCGAGGCGGCTACGTGCATGGAGCCACCGACGAATTCGGCTTCAAGGCGGTCACCGATCGAGTCCACGTCCACGATCTACACGCCACGATGCTCAAGCTGCTCGGTTTCGATCACGAGCGGTTCACATATCGCTACGCCGGTCGAGACTTTCGTTTCACGGACGTGCATGGACGCGTGGTGGAAGAATTGATCGCGTGAGACTGATGTCGCCGCGTCGTGAGTCGCGAGCACATTCCCGCCTTGCAGGTTCGGCGTCAGGTTTACGTTTTTCAGATTTGTGCGGTAGCCAGCGTCGCCAGACGGTGGTTTTCCACGCTCTGGAAAGCGTGGCTACCGGCCACGGATGTCGCCGGTCAGCCGTTGCTTCCACCGACGCGGGGGTCGGTGGAGAGCGGTGTGCGAACACATCCAGACCGTTGAAAAACTCGAAGCTCAGCGTCCCGATTACCGAGTCGGATTTTCGAACCAGATCACCCCAAGATTGTGTCGCTCTTCGCACGTCACGACATCCAAGTCGCCGTCGCCATCCAGATCGATCATTTCGATCAAATCAAACTTCACGCCGTCTTTCGAACCGCTGATATCGTGCGACGTCCAGTTCGGTTTCGTGACCGCTTGGTCGGCAGTTCGACTCAACCAGCCGACGCCGATTTTGCCCGCCGAGTTTTCGCACGAGTATACGACGTCCATGCGGCCATCGAGATCCACGTCCGCGATCGCCGCGCCTTTTCCCGTGCCCGTGTTTGGCGGCATGGCGATGGTTGAAAGGCTCCACTGCGGCGTGGCGTGTTTTGTCCGCAACAAGACTTGAATGTCGCCACCGCGTACGGGAACGACGAAATCCGTAAGCCCATCGCCATTCAAGTCTCCGATGGCCATGAATATCACTTCCAAGCCGAGCGCACCGATCGGCCGCACTTCCCAAGTTTGCACGCCGGCTTTTTTCCCGGGATTCGACAACCAGTAACAGCCGCGTTTCGATCCCTTGCGGTCGGACATCACGATGTCGAGATCTCCGTCGTGGTCCACGTCCATCGTGATCAGCGACATGATCCAACCGGCGCGACACAACGGATGCCATTTCCAAGCCTTGAGGTTTCGGCGGTCGGCGGGTGCTTGGAACCAGCCCACGTGGGCATCCGCCGCTTTCGAACCCGTCACCAGATCCACGCCGTGTTGTCCATCGACATCCAACGGCACACAGAACATCCAGGATTGTTTGTTCATGGAATCAGGTAGTGCCTCGGTGACCCATTTCGTCGGATCGAGATAGTCCCGGCGATCCGCGGGTGCCCAATGCACAAACATCGTCTTTTGACGTCCTTCGCAGGAACTGACGACGTCCACGTTTCCATCGCCATCGAGATCGACAAACACCGCGTCCTCGGGCGAACGGACTTTGCCGATTGACACCGCCGGCCACGGTTGGCGAACACGCGGCTTGCCCGGATGGATGTAGGCTCGAATCAAGCCGCCCTCTTCCCAACCGGTGGCCAAGTCCAACAATCCATCGCCGTTGACGTCCAAAGGCCGCGCGCCGTCCGCTCCGCGCGAACTGTTGTCGATGGTGTGCCGCTTCCAGATCCGGGGAGTCTCGGCGACCGTGGTCGAGGCCGTCAGCAGGCAAGCCACGACCGAAGTGTAAAACCATCCGAAGCTTCGAACTTGTTTCCGACTCATGAATTGCCTCGTGCGAGATTCTAGAGAGTCTCTAAATTCCGTCGCACGCTTCGAAAATCGTCACCCAACAATCATCATGCGACGGCAACTGCCGAATGCATGTCGCATCCGGTTCGGTTCAGACCAATGTCATCAAAGGAACGAATCATGGATCGCAGACGGTTTCTCAAGCAGTCCGCCGTGGCGGCAGGAAGTGCGGCGGTGGTTGCGGTGGATCAAGTTGCCAAGGCTTCGGCGAACGAACGCGTGCGAGTGGGTTGTGTCGGCTGCGGCGGCCGAGCCCTCAGTCTGGTCCGGAGCTTTGCCGAAAACAAGCAGGCCCAAATCGTCGCCATGGCGGATATCGACCCCTCAAAATTTCCACGCGCCATCGAAGAAGCCAAAGCCCGACAAGGCTCCGTTCCGAAAACCGTCAAGGACTTTCGGACGCTGGTGGACGACCCCAAGATCGACGTTTTGGTTGTGGGCACGCCCGATCATTGGCACGCCATCCCCACGATTCTGGGGTGTATCAACGGCAAGGACGTGTATGTCGAGAAGCCGGACAGCCACAACATCATCGAAGGCCAACGCATGGTCGCAGCGATGCGGAAGCACAAACGGATTGTGCAGATGGGTTCGCAGCATCGGTCGACAACACGAATGCAGTCGGCGATCGAATATCTCAAGGCGGGCGGGATTGGCCGTTGCCTCGTGGCCAAGGCGTGGGAAAGCTCGCGACAAGGTTCGATCGGTTTTCCCAAGGACGCCAAGCCACCGGAGAACGTGGACTACGACATGTGGCTGGGCTCGGCACCGAAACGGCCTTTCAATCCGAATCGATTCCACGGCCGCTGGCGCTGGTTTTATGACTATGGCACGGGCGACCTGGGCAACGACGGCGTGCATCGCATCGACATGGCCTTCGCGGCCTTGAACGCGGCACGAGTGGGCCAAGGCGACAAGCCGCTGGGGCTGCCGAACGCCATCTCGTCCAGCGGTGGTAAGTGGTATTTCAACGACATGCAGGAGTTCCCGGACACGCTGCAAGTCAACTACGAATACAACCCGGACAACGAGCGCCCCGCACTGCTGACATACGAAATGCGGATCTGGAATCCGTATTCATTCGAAGGCCACAGCGAGGGTGCGGCGGTTTATGGCGATCGCGGTTACATGGTCATCGGCAACAGCGGCTGGCACGCCTATTCCGCCGGCAACAAGTTGGTCAAGTCGATGGGCGGCGACAGCCATGAACGACCGCACGTGCAGAATTTCTTGGACTGCGTGAAGTCTCGCGAGAAACCGTATTGCGACTTGGAGACGGTGGGGCATCCCGCTTCGGTGATGTGTCACTCCGGCAACATCTCCGCCCGAGTCGGTCGCAAGCTGTTCTTGGATCACACCACGGAATCGTTCCAAAATGATAAGGGGGCCAATGAGTTGCGCGGTCGAATCGAATGGCGAAAGCCGTGGGAACTCCCCGAGGTCTGATCGCGAGTCGGCGAGTCAATTGGACAGTGCCACTTTCATTAGCCGTTCGGGCCAAGAGTTGTGAGCCGTGACGCGTAAGCGGCCGGGCACCGCGCTAGCCCTTAAACAAGCGAGAGTCGAGCTTGAAACAAGCGAGTTTTCGAGCGCAGCGGGCACCGGCC
>JAQBZS010000699.1 GCA_027622115.1 Planctomycetota bacterium
ACTTCCGGCGTTTCGTGATCGTCGCGGGATCGTCGTCCACGCATCGATCGATGGCGGCCAGATCCCAACCGGCGGGTAAGAAATGTTCCATCAACGAGCCGGAAATCGTGGTTAGCAAATCCATCTGTGTGTCCCGCGAAGAGATAGCACTAAGCGTCCGGTTCCTACGGTTAAGTCAGTTATTTGTCGCGAGTTGCCTTACCGGTCTCTTCAAATCGATATATTCCGCGCCCGTTGGACGTGACGATCGTGAAATACACTTCGCCGGCTTCGTCTTCTCCGAAGGAAATCACTGGCATCTTGTCGGTCGGAATGCTCTGATTCGAAACGACTTTCTTGGCTTTCGCGTCGTACTTCAATGCCCAAATCTTGCCTGTCACATAATCGGCATACAGGTACAACCCGGCGAGTCCCGGCAGTCGCTTGCCTCGGTACACGTGCCCGCCGGTGATGGACTTGCCGACATTGTGATCATATTCCCAAACGGGTTCGATCAGACCGTCGCGAGCATCCGAACCGTTCTTGCCGAAGGTGTGCATGCCTTCTCGCAGATTCCAACCGTAGTTGCCGCCGCTGGTGATGATGTTGATTTCTTCCCAGAGATTCTGTCCCACATCCGCCGCCCACAACGCACCGGTTTCTCGATCAAACGACAGCCTCCACACATTGCGGAGCCCGTACGCATAAATCTCCGGGCAAGCACCCTTGGTCTTCACAAACGGATTGTCTTTCGGGATCGAATAGTTCTTGCTCGCGGTCTTGTGATCCACATCGATTCGCAGGATTGAACCCAGCAGCGTACCGAGGTTTTGGCCATTGCCGTGCGGGTCGTTGCCGGCCCCGCCGTCGCCCAGCGCGACATACAGCAACCCGTCCGGACCGAAAGCAATCGTGCCGCCGTTGTGATTCCAATACGGCTGCTTGATCCGCAGGATTTCCTCTTCCGTCGCCGATGACGACACGCCTGTTTTCTTCGAAACCGTGAACCGTGACACCACCGATGTGTGTTCCGCATCTTTCGTCGTGTAGTACAAGAAGAACTGACCGTTGTCTTTGAACTTGGGGTGAAACGCCACTCCCAACAAGCCTTCTTCATTCTTGTTGTCGATGTAGACCACCTTCTTGCTGTGGTCGAGCAGCACCGTTGATTTCTGCGGCTTATCGTGGTTCTCGAATGCGTGAATGACGCCCTGTTGCGTGGCCATGATGACGCGGTTCGATCCGTCGCCGGGGTGAGTCAGCGCGATCGGTCGCAAGGGGACGGCGCGACCGCGATCATCGACGGGTTCCCAGTTGGACCAGTCCACGTTAGTGAAAGCCAGTTTCGCTCGGTAAGGCAACGTGCCGTCGATCGGATCGGCGGATTTGTCGGTAATCTCGCGAATCTTGATGTTGCGATAAGCCACGAGGTTCCCGTGGTCCTGCAGGCAAATGTGGCCCTTCGTGGGTTTGCCGAAGTTCTCGTACTTGGCAAATTTGCTCTTGGCGACACGCTCGTTCCAATCGCTGCTGCCCTTTTGGAAACGAGCATATCGAACACCGTTCATGTAAATGGCACAGGTGTCCGGAGCGATCCGCAACACGATTTGATTCCATCGGCCAACGGGCTTTGCAGCATCCTCGGGCGACGAATAGAGCTGATACAACCAACCCGACTTTTGCTCGTCGTGGCCGTCGACATTGTCCTGCACTTGAATCTCGGGGCCGGTGTGCCACGGCGCTTGTCCGTCTTCGGTGACGTGAAACATGATGCCGCTGTTTCCGCCCTTCGAGATGCGGTATTCGATCGACAGTTCGAAGTTTTCGAACTGCTTCTTGGTGATGATGTCACCCGCGCCGCCCTTGCCACGAACCAAGGCGCCGTCCTTGATTTCCCAACCGACGCCGATCGAGTCCTTCTTGTAATTCCGCCACCCTTCGACAGACTTGCCGTCGAACAGCAACTGCCAGCCACTGCGTTTTTCGTTTTCCGTCAGCGTATTGTTCGCCGCCATCGCGGACGTGGTCAGCGCCAGCGCGACACCCGCGAAAAGGACTCGGATCATGAGCGATCGGTTGTGAAGCATGCTTGCAGTTCCTTGTTTCTTGGACCGTTCAATTCAATGCAATTTAATTTAATTCCGGGTCATGACGTCGGCGTAGCGGGTCTTGAAACGAGCGTCCCGACACGTTCGCCGGCAATCGCTCGTTCGATGTTGTCTTCGTCCTGATAGTTGAATACCAGGATCGGAATGTTGTGTTCCATGCAGTGATGAATCGCTTGGGCGTCCATGACTTCCAGGTTTTGGCTGAGCACGTCTTGGTACGAGATTTCGGAATACCGAATGGCATGCGGATTCTTTTCCGGGTCCTCGGAGTAGACGCCGTCGACCTTCGTGCCCTTCATGACCACGTCGGCTTCCAATTCGCGAGCCCGCAGCGCGGCGGCGGTATCGGTCGTCACAAACGGGCTACCGGTTCCGGCGGCGAGAATCACGACGCGACCTTTTTCCAAGTGCCGGACGCAACGCCGACGAATGAACGGTTCGGCCACGCCTTCCATGCGAATTGCGGACAGCAGGCGAGTCGGCACGCCCGCGTTTTCCAGCGCGTCTTGCAGGGCCAGCCCGTTGATGACGGTGGCCAGCATGCCCATGTAATGCGCCGTGGCGGGCTGAATCGATTCACTCACGGACGAAAACTGTTTTCCGCGGAGAATGTTGCCGCCTCCGCACACCACCGCCAATTGCACGCCGTCCTTGACGACTCGTTTGATCTGTTCGGCCGTATGAGTGACTTGAGCCATCGTGATGCCCGAGTCTCCACGGCGGCAAAAACTCTCGCCGCTTAGCTTCAAAATGACTCGGTCGTACGCTCTGGAATTCGTCGCTTCGGTCATCCGCTTCGCTTCATGAGAGAATGTTGAAAACGCTGATTCGGCCCCAATCATGGCTGGCGGAGATTAATGATCCGTCCGCACGCAGGAAAGTCGACCGGCGCACCGACGCACGGGTCGGGCTTACGGTTTTGAGATTCTCGGTTTAGCGAGGCCGTCTCCGCGGCCCCGCGTTTGATGGCCAATTCAGCCACGTTCATCGGCAGCGTTTGTTCGTCGAGTGCCGTCACCACGGCCAGCGCACCACTCGTGGTCGACAACAAGTTTGGAGCGCACCCGCGCGATCGGGATCCTTCGCGGAACGCAGCGAGGTTCTTGTGGAACCACCCGTCTCGGGTGAGAGCACGGAATTTGTTCCGTGTTTGTAGCGGCGACCGCCAGCGGAACCTCTTCCGCTCCACAAACCATGTAACTGCGGACTTGCTGCCGCCCCGTAGGATGACCACACTGGGGTTCTGGGCAAGATGCGCGACTTGCTGTAGCACAATGTTTTTGGAGACTCCGATGCTTCGATCGTTCCACGTCCTGTTTTCCGTTTCCCTTGTTTTGGCTTTGGCGACGGCAACCGACGCCCACCAAATCACCAAATCGAAAACAACATTCACCGATGCCGAAGAGGCGGGTGAAGACTTCACATTCCAAGGGGAATATGCGGGCACCGTCGAAATGGACGGCAGGAACGGCATGCAATCGGCTGGATTGCAGGTGATCGCACGCGGCAATGGAGTTTTTGACGGTGTCCTGTTTCTCGGCGGATTGCCCGGCGCGGGCTGGAATAAGCAGGCTAAGCATGCCTTCCACGGCATGAACACCGGTGGCATCGTGCAGTTGAAAGACGAGAACCAAAAAGTCCGCATCGACATCATTGGCGGCGTGGCCATCGTGACGGGATCCGGACGTAATGCGGGACAACTGCGACACATCGTACGCACGAGCCCCACCATGGGAGCCAAGCCGCCGCAAGGTGCAGTCGTCATTTTCGACGGCACCAACACCGACGAACTCAAGAACGGCAAGATCACCAAAGACGGCCTGCTCATGGAAGGCGCGGATTTCAAACGCGTGTTTGAAGACTTCAATCTTCACTTGGAGTTCAATTTGCCGTTCATGCCCTACGCTCAAGGTCAACAGCGGGCCAACAGCGGCGTGTATCTGCAAAGTCGCTACGAAGTCCAGATCCTGGATTCGTTCGGCCTCGAAGGGATCGAGAACGAAGCGGGAGCGTTGTACACATATCAGCGACCGCTCGTGAATATGTGCTACCCGCCGCTCTCATGGCAGACGTACGACATCCAATTTACGTCCGCCAAGTTCGACAAGGACGGCAAGAAGGTCAAAAACGCCCGGCTGACCGTGATTCACAACGGCGTCGCGGTGCAAAATGACTTTGAAGTCAAACGGAAGACCGGTGCCGGAAAACAAGAGAGCCCGCAGTTGTTTCCGATCCGCTTACAAAACCACGGCAATCCGGTACGTTTTCGCAACATCTGGCTGGTCACTCGCAGGAATGCAGCCGCCCCGAGCAGCTCGGCTGTGATCGTTCCCGAAAAGTCCGCCGCAGCTGACGTCGAGGGATCCGCGACCAACGACACTCCCAAACCGGTAGAGTTCTTCCAACCAGTGGCCTGTTGCCGACCGGTGAAGTGTTGCCAACCGTTCGATTGCTGTCCTACGAAGAAAACTCGGTTCCTTGATCTCAACTTGGGCTCGCTGTTTTCGGGTCTGACGAATCGCCGCTGCCGCTAAGTTCGAGTTTGTCACATTTTGGGGGATCGGGGTCTGGCTTACGAATTTC
>JAQBZS010000700.1 GCA_027622115.1 Planctomycetota bacterium
TTCAGATTTGGCGGGATGACGTTCTTGATGAATCCAAAGTCCAATGCCCGCCAAATCTGAAAGACGTAAGCCTGACCCCGGAACTCGAACCCCCGGCCACCCCAAAACTAGCAGGACGACCATGAATCAACCGACCGAACCGGAACGCCGACCGCTGACGTATTCGAAGATGTCCGGAATCTTGGAAGATGCCGAGCAATTGGCGAAGGGCGCGTATCGCACCACGGGTGAATGGTCGTTCGGTCAAATCTTGTGGCACTTAGGATATTCGATCGAAGGCTCGTTTATTGGGTTCTCGTTTAAGGCACCGCTGCTCGCACGGCTCGTGATCGCGCCGTTTATCAAAAAGAAAACGCTGACGCAGCCCATGAAACCCGGGTTCAAATTGGGGCCTTCCGCCGCCGTGATGATTCCATCGACCGACGTCTCGACGGAAGACGGCTTGGCGAAGCTCCGCGATGCCATCCGGCGATTCGAATCCGCCAGCCCGAACCAGGCACATCCGTTCTTCGGCAAGATGACGTCGGACGAATGGGTCTTGCTGCATTTGCGACACGCGGAATTGCATCTCAGTTTTGTGTGGCCCGCGTGACGAAGCTTGGTCAGATTACATTGGGCACTGCGGTTAAACGCCCCAATTTCGTCCATGTGGAGGATAGCCCAAACGACTAATGAAAGTGGCGCAGTCCAATTAGTGCGGCTGTTCCCAAATCACATGGCGGATCGAGACCGCATCCGCCCCGCTGGAATACCGAAACCGCACTTGGAATTCGGCGAGTCGTGATGCGCGGCTGTCGGCGACGATCGGGAAGGTCAGCCAAAACCTGTTCGGGCGGCGAGCATTCAGCAATTCGCGTTGAGTCCACATTCCCAATTGCACCCAGTTTTGGCCGTCCGCGCTGATTTCAATCAGCCCACGCGAATCGTGAGACCTGCTTGAATAAATCAGTGCTCGGATCGTCGTGCCGGTAAGGCCGATGGGCTTTGAGGCGGTGAGTCCGTAAACGTTTCGCGTATGCGTCTTGCCGGCCGATCCGATGTGGATATCCTCCGCCAGAATCCCGCGAGACTCCAAGTATTCCGGCGTCACGAGCTTTTGCACCGCCTCCAATTCGGCATCTTCCACGAACGGCAGGACTCGGTGTGCCAACTCCGCAGCGTGGCGGCGAAGGGCAACGTCTCGCGGTGAATCGGACGAGGCCAGTGCCGCCCACTCCGTTGCCAACTCGGGAAGCCGACTTCGATCCGTACCCGCCGCAAGTTCTCGATCCGCCAGCGAGGCCAGCTGCGGGTCGCTTGCCTGTCGAAGGAATACCAGGCCGTTGCCCCAATCCTCTTTTACGAAGCAGTAGAACTCGGCCCGCGCGGCCAGACCGTCGGAGTCGTTCGGTTGACTCTTCAGCAATTCAAGCTGTGCTTGCAATTCGCCGTGAGACTTTTGCAGCGACTTCGCTCGATCGATCAGTGGTTGGATCGATCGACTCGCCACCGTGAAGTCTCGCTTTCGCCAACTGATGGCGGCGATTTCAAACAACTCGATCGCTCTCGCGTAATCATCCACCAGAATTGCGGCTTGGGCGGTGTCGGTGGCGAAATGGGCCAATCGAGCGAATCCGATGGGCGGCAGCGATTGCTTGGCCAGGAAACTCGCGTCATCCATCAGCCATTGAATGGGGTTGATTTGGAAGCCGACCTCGACGTCGTCCCGGATGCGTTGCAAGGCTTCAAAGCCCACGGCCTCGGCGGTCATCTGTCTCGCCAGATCCCGCGCGATTCGCAACAAAGCTATCTGAGCCGCGTGGTTTGGTTCGGCGTTTGCCGCGACGCGAAGTTCTTCGACCAACCGATTTTTGGCGGCGTTTTCGCTGGCGTCGTTGATCTTGCTGCGATAGGTCGTCAGCAGCAGTTTTTCTTCATTGGCGGTTTCGGCGACAGTCGGGGGCGGATTCCTCCAGCCCGCTCGATCCGAAACCGGCGCATCGATGGGAGCCCAGTGGATTTTCGAGAATTGGATGACTGACCCATAACCTTCGACCGTGATCGCGTCGGCAATGTGTGGTCTGTGTGCGTCCAGCTTTCGACTCAGGCCCGCCAATTCCGACGCATTCCAACGACATCGCTCGACACCATCGACATGCACGATGGCCTCCGCGTCCGTGACGGAGATCTTCATACGAGTCGGCACGCCATTTTGAAAAAGTCGGCCCGATCGACCGACCGACCTTCCACCCCACGGATAGCTGATGCGCCTCGAATTCGAATCGTCTCGATTGAACAAGAAACCGAGACAGTTTCCTCGAAACGGCAATTGCAACCCGGGCACGGCACTCCCCGAGATCGGTGTGAATTCGAGAAACACTTGATACTGGTCCGTGATTGGGCGGGCGATCACGATGCGTTCGACGGAGGAATCGGCACACGTCAATCGACCGTCTTCAAAGCTCCAATCGCCGACGATCGTGTCGCGAGCCGGATTGAGTCCGGCCAACAGATCGACGGCATTGTCCGGCAAAGTAGCGGCGACCGGCAGCTTGGCCGTGGGAGAAATCGGCGGCAGCAAATGCGGCGTACGCAGCGAAAACGATGTCACTCGTAAGCCGCCCCGAAGCACCAATAACTGCAAATCGCCTGCGTGATTCTGTTCCGAGCGGCTCAGCCCAAGTTGATCGAGCGGCCCCGGCCAGTCGATGATGTTGCGATCGTTGACGGCGACGACAATCCGGTCTCGTCGAACGGCGACGTCGATCGTGTTGGGCCGGCCATCCAACATGACCACGGTTTTTCGTTTCGACGTGGCGTTGCGGTGCCGCTCGAGCTTGCCGACCATCCCCAGCCCGTAGAATGTATCGCGATTCGGGGCCTGCGCATCAATGTACGCCACAAACTGCCGTTCGCCCGCCTTCAGGCGAATTCCGATGCCGACTTCCGGCGAGACGCGCTCGGCCACGAGCCGCAAGTTGTATTCGTCGGGCAGCGTGATCGGCACGTTGAGTCGACCGCCCGCGTCATCACTCGACTCCAACACGCCGTCCTTCAGCGTCCACGCGCCGCTAACCGCGTTGGTTGCCGGGTCGATGACCGGGAATAGGTCTTGAGGGATTCCCAAGTGACTGGAATCGACGTCCGAGATGTCATCGGCTTGCGGCTTTACAGTCGGTGTCGTGACGACGGTCTTGGCTTCGGCAGTCTTGTTCGTTTCGAGGGACGCCGTGTCGGACGACGCGGACTTCTTGTCGCCCCGACTCGACTTTGCGTCCGATGGCTCGACGAAAGCGCCGTTACCCGGCGACAGCATTTTGACCGCCACGAACAGCAGCCCGGCGATCATGCCCGCAATCACAATCAGCGATAATGATGACGACTTCTTCCTGCTCTTGCGCTGAGTTGAAACTCGCCGTGGCTTGGAACGGATTTTGATCGTGACGGTTTCCGACGCGCCGAGTTCGGCTCGCAACCGTTGATCGTAAGCCGCGCGTTTTTGGTCGTTGAGCAACGTGACTCGGGCCGTGGAAACTTCGTTCATCAGCTTCTGCGACAGGGCCGAATGCTCGCCGGTCGAACAGGTTTGCAAAAACGTCATCCGTTGATCCGCGGCCGTGTCGATGACGTCCGGATCGGGCTCGAACAATTCCACTCCCAGCAGGCGATAAAAGTGCGGCGGCTGGTGTTCGGGCTTGATCGCGAACCATTTGTAATAGGGATCGAACTCGGCCATGTTTCTTCCGGCAAGGTCGTCGCGGTTTGGGGCAAGTGCGGATCAGAAATCCGTATCCTTTTTCAGATCGAGTTCCTTGATCCACGTATTTCGATAGCGGACGTCGTGGCCTTCGCATTGCAGCTTCAGACCGCCCGGAGTGTCCGTAATGCCTCGACCACCGTCATTACCGCCGTCGATCCCCGAATTCGGGCCGCCCCAGACTTGATGAATCTTCTGGTTGAGATGGACCTTCTGTCCGTTGAAATACATCGTGACGAGCGCGGTTTCTGATCGCTTGCCGTCCGTGAATCGCGCGGCGCGGAAGGTGATGTCATACGCGTTCCATTTCCCGGTGCCGTTGTAGGCATGATACGGCGATTTCGTTTCGTTGATGACGGCTCCCATGCCGTGCTTGGTCTTGTCGCCGTCGAGGACTTGGATTTCGTAGCGGTTTTGCAGATACACGCCGCTGTTGCCGCGCGGCTTCATCACCAGGAATTCGACATGCAGACGAAAGTCACGGTACTCCTTCTTGGTGACGATATCGGCGGTTCCGTACTTGCCGCCAGCCGCTGCGGGGTCATCGGTCATGACCACGCTGCCCGCATCCACCGGGTCGTCAACGATCTTCCATTTGATGGGCAACGACGAAGCAAAGCGCGGCCCCTTCCAATAGGTCCACTTTTCGTCCAGCAGTTTCCGAGAACCGTCCAAGAGGATTTCCGCTCCTGACACCGGTTTGGCTCCGACCCCGACGTGCTTCGACTTGGTTGAGTCGGATGGCGATTCCGCGTGCAGGTTTGCGGCGGCCAACAACACTGCGAACGTGCAGACAATTGGTCTCATCATTGGTGTTTTCCGATTCGGGAGAGTGTCAGGGGTCAAGGCACCAAGGTAACGGAAAACGATGTGATAATCCGCGCTCATGGCGTGCGGCGGCTTGACGCCGCTTTGGTTGGGAAAATTCAATTTT
>JAQBZS010000701.1 GCA_027622115.1 Planctomycetota bacterium
CGAACTGCGTGATGTATATGAACGAATACAAGCCCGAGTAACTGCTGATTCCCAGTCGTTGCTGTTGGCGTTCTTGTTTCTGTCGGCGAAGGTCGCGAAAGCTCTTGGGGTTTTTCGGCGGGTTCTTCCAATCAAGTTTGACCGACTGCGTTTGCCCGGACACGAGCGGCGTCGGTCGGTCGAGCAGCACTCCGTTCTGCAACAGGGTGCAGTCCATGATGGCCGGCAGCACCGCGTCTTCGCCGCCGAACTGCTGCATGACCGTGACGAATTGTGGAGGCTGCTTGACCGGGTATTCCAGCCGATAGGTCACGGTGGTCGCCTTAACGTCTTGTTGAGCCACCCCGGCTTTGGGCACGCGACCGACGTCAAGCGACTTGATGTCGCCGACAATTCGTGTGCCGTCGTCCGCGAGAATGCGGAGCCCGGTCGTCACAAATTTCCGGTGCTCCTCAGCAGCACCAAGGATGTCCGCGTGCGAATAGATCATTTCGCCATCGGATTCCAGGCCGTGATACAGTACTAGGTCTTCAATCATGACCTGCAAATCGACTTGAATGCGGTCTTGCAGCACATCAACGACGGCATCACTCATGGAGATTGGATGCGCGAAGACCTGCGGCACCGACAGCACGACGAAGGCCAAACTGTTGATTAGAATTTGTTTCGGAAAACGGTTCATCGATTGCCTACAGGTTCATGTCCAGAAGCTGCACGAAAGATTGATGACAGAAAATGAATCGCACGGGAAATGATTCTGCATCGTCTCCCTCGGAACGTGGCAATCCCCCGCGTTCAAGTCGATCTCGCTGAACTCTTTTTTCGTGTCGTTCGTGTTTTTCGTGGTTGTCTACGTGGTGCCTTTCCGCTCACTCAATCCGACTTCACAGTCCCAGCCGTTTTGAGAGCGACTCGATTGCGGCTTCATGCACCGCGAGCACGCGCGCACGCTCTTGCACGTCCGCGAAATTGGCTCGTTCGGCGATGACGGTTCGATTGGCTTTCATCTGGGCCAACAAGGCCTTTGCCTCGTCGCGATTGAAATGCGGTTTGCCCGCGACTTCGATGTACACCGGACTTGAATGCGCGAATAGCTCGCGACCGAATTCATTGCTCGGCACGGGCTGTTGAAGTTCGAGATCATCTTTAACCGGTGGCGGCGGTATTCGCAGAGCCAGCCACCCCGGTCCAGACAACTCCAATGCATCGGACAAACTCGCCTCGAAATGGCCGTTCACCGCCCGGGACTTGGCTTGTGCGACGACTTTTCCATTCTGCACCACCTCGATCCGCTGAAAGTCGATGCGTCCCACGGCCTTGGCTTCGATCGAGACCGTTCCAGGTTTGTCCAACTTCAGCGTGTCGCCGGGTTGGCCGTCATTGACGTGAAACTCCAGCAACGGCCCGTTCGTGATGAACGACCGACCCGCCGCCAGACCCTTCAGCCAAGTCTTAACCGTCGGAGCACCTTCCATCCGCACGTAGACTCGCGAGAAGTCGTACATGAACCAGTCGGTCCCCGTCGAAAACGGGACTCGCAGCCCGGCATTCAGGTAGTTGTAAAAGCTGTCCTTGAAGCTGCCGTGAGTTCCGCCGTCGAAAATGTTCAAAGCATCGATGCGACCCAACAAGAAATTCGGCGCGGCTTCCAGACCCCAATTGTTGTGACACCACACGATCGTGGCCTTGTCTCGCCGCGCGGTATCGATGCCGCGCTGCAAGGGGACGCTATCCGTGCCGGTTTTCATAATTCCCGCACCGATACTGACTGGGAGGATCAGCTTTTCAATATCGAGCAGCATCACATGCCCGAATCCCTGCCCGAAGCCCGCGAAGTTGTGTCGATGTTCTTCACCGTTTCCGTAAACCACGTCCGATCCCCGGCCGAGCGCTTCGATTTCGGCCTTCGAATATCTGTTCGTGGTGTATTCGCGATCGGCGCCGGCGCGTTCCAGATACGACACGAACAGCAGATCGAGGCCGTCGGCTTGCGGCACTTGCTTGAGGTATTGATCCGATTGCGCCCGCGAAATCTTTTGCAGATGCACGTGCGTGTTTCCGGACCGCAATCCCTTCGCCGCCGCATTGAGGAAGCGAGTCAACCGCAGCGTCACACCGTCAGTGGGCTGCGATGACAGGTCGATCTTGACCGATGCTTGTTCGGTTTCCAGACCGGCAATCGCCGTGATGGTCAGCGGCTTCGGCGGCAACTTCACCGCAGTGGCTTTCGGAAGCACGAACCAGCGTTCGATCTGCGGTTGCTTCAGTCCCAGCCCGCGAGGCATCAATTCGGGACAATCCACGCGACTGCCGTCCGCGTCTTCAATGCGGATCAGCCCGGCCAACTCGCGACCGGAGTCGTCCACAATGCGAATTGTGACGGACGACGCTGCCGGTTCGCGACTCCCCGAGACCGCCAAACCCAGCAAGCACAACATCACGACAGTGCTGATCAAAGCCGAAATTCGCATGGGGTGTTCCTACAACTCTAAAGTGCGTCTCAAACCGAGCGGGAGTGGTCCCCCAATATCGACTTGCCGTCTTTTCACGGACTTAGCGATATTTGATGCGAACGTCCAATGCGTGGCGACCCACGACGTCGCTCAGGACTTCGCCACCAAGTTCACGAAGCACATTGGGGAACTTGATGACAAGGTGCCCTGTATCGCGGATCTCCACAATCTGACCGACTGCCCAGCAGTCCGAGCGGTGGCCGTCCACACATGGGAAAACCGGGGCTGCGAGTTGCGTTACTCCAGTCGTTCAAACCGTGCGAATCAACGTGTTTCGCAGCGGTTTTCGCGCGATTGCGCCGATTGAAGAAGTCGCCGCGAGTGCGCAAGTGATGTTCCTGCAACAACTTCTTGACTCACCTTTGATGTCCGGTAGACTGCGGGAAGCCTGAATTTTGGGTCAAGATCCCCTAAGCTGTCGCGAAACACCAATATCATCCTCAGTCTCGACCGCTGATCGCTCGAATGGCTGAGCGCAATTCTCTCTCGCAGTCGTTCCGTTTCAAGGAGTCCCACTTATGGCGAGTTCCACCGGGAAGCCGGGTGCCGTGCATTTCGCGCTCATCTTCTTCGTGATGTTGAGCGTGATTTTGGGCGTCGTGGCCTACATGTACTACAAGGAATACACGGACGGAGTCGCCGTCGTGAACAAGGAACGGCAAAACGTCGCCGTCAAAGCCAAGGCTCTGAAGAAGGCCGACAGCGAAGTTCAATTGCTCAAACGGCTGACGGGATATCCCGAGTTGGAAGTCGGCCTGAACGACGCCACGAATCCGGATACCGTTCACGGAGCCGTGCTGGCTCAGATTCAGAATCTGTCCAAGGAACTCGCACCGGCGTCTCCGATTGACGACGCAGCCAAGTTGGCCCGCGAACTGCATCAGCGGCTTGTTTCAATCACCAAGACGTCGTCGGATCGCGAAGTCGCCAATACCGCGATCGATGGGCGGATCTCCAAGATCAACGCGGAAAAACAAAAGATCGTCGATGACCATCTCGCCGCCAAAACCACGGCTGAAAAACGCACGGAAGAAAACGTCACCGAGCACGCCAAGATCGTGCAAACGAAGGACGCCAATATCACCCAGCTCCAGTCCGAAGTGACGACTGAAAAGCGGTTGCACCAGGAAGATGTCTCGCGTCTGACCGCACAACTCGATGAGAAAGCGCAAGAAGTCGAACGGCTCACCAAGCTGAACGTGCTCATTCAGGACAAGCTGGAAAAGATCGATAACGTCAGCTTTGAAAAGCCCGACGGCGTAATCCGGACGGTCGACCAACAGAATGGCCTCGCCTGGATTAACCTGGGTTCCAGCGATCGATTGACTCGGGGGACAACCTTCAGCGTCTACACGAAAGACAATCTGGGTGTTGGACGCCGCGGTGCCGAGGACATCAAGGGAGCGATCGAAGTGACTCGAATCGTCGGCCCACACATGGCCGAATGTCGAATCTTGGATCAAAGCCACTACGCTCCAATCTCGAAGAACGATCCAATCTATACGCCGCTCTGGGAAGCGGGACGCGAGATGCGGTTTTCGTTTGCCGGCTACATCGACATGGACGGCGATGGTCGTCACAGCGCGGCGGAGCGAAAACTCCTGCACGACGTCGTCTCCTCGAATGGCGGCAAGATCGACAATGAACTGAACGATGAAGGCGAATTGATCGGCAAGGGCATCACGGTGCATACCAAGTTCTTGGTCATCGGCACGCTTCCCGAAGGACAGAACACAGATCCAGGCAAAGTTAAAGCCGAAACTGACATGCGTAAACAATTCAAGGAGTTGAACAACCAAGCTCGGATGAACGGCGTTCGCCGCATTTCACTGAGCGACTTCTTGTCTTGGATCGGTTATGTGCCCAAGCAGCGATTGTGGCGACCGGGCGAAAACTATCCCTTCAAGCTGAAATCCGGGGCGGCAAGCGGCAGTACGGATGAAACGATCGGCGACCGATCCTCATCCGGTCAGGTCACCGGCGCGGTTGGCGGACGAAAAGCGATCGAGCAACCGGTGTCGTCTGGTCAAACCAGCGGCCTGTTTGGCGGCGGCAATCGTTACCGCGGTCGCTAATCGGCATCGTTCTTGGAATCTTCGAAACTCCGCCAATACTGTTGGCGGAGTTTTTTTGTAGGCCGGACCAAGCTCCGCGC
>JAQBZS010000702.1 GCA_027622115.1 Planctomycetota bacterium
AGAGCACATAGAAAACGGTAGGGTCAGGAACTTTGAACCACCCGACCCCTTCCCCCTCTCCGAGTTCAAGACCTGCTTGAACTGTTTTCCGTGTCAACCCGAGATTTTCAACACGCTACCCACGGCCCATGCAGCGGATACAGAATCTCGACGATGCCGGTAACGGGCCTTATTGATTACCATCGGGCGACGGTGGCTACGGCAGGTCGCTTCTCATCTGCCGCGCGACGTCAACGAACGGGCATGTGTCGTTCGAGAAACTCGAAACTCGGCACACCGTGTGGGAAGGCTGCCGTCTCGCTCCGCCATTCTTCAAGCAGCTCAATTCTTGAACGCCTCTTGCAATACCTCACGCTACGAGTCGATTGGCTGCTTCGGTTTGGCAGTCGGTTTGACGTATGTGTTTTGGTCGTCGCTGTGGCATGGCGGCGGATTGGCGGGTGGTGATGTCTATTCTTATTTCCTGCCCCAGAAGCATTTCTACGCCGAACAGCTTCAACGCGGCGAACTCGCCCTGTGGAACAACCGCGCCGGACACGGGTATCCAATCGTGGCGGAGAGCCAGACCGGTGTGTACTACCCGCCGAACGTGATCGCGTATCGACTCCTCGATTTGAACACGGCCTACAACACGGTGCAGCTCGCTCATTACGTGATGGCGTTCTTCGGCGTGTGTCTTTATGCGCGAGCGATGGGTTTGTCGTTGACGGCGCGGATTCTGGCGGCGGTGATCTTCACGTATGGGTGGTTTCCGGCTCGCATCTCGCTGGAATGGGCGATCGTGACCGGTGCCTGGTTGCCGTGGGCGTTATGGAGTGTTGAACGATTCTTGGCGACTAATCAACGCCGCCATGCCGTGCTGTTGAGTAGTTGTCTCGCGCTCCAGATGTCGGTCGGGCACTACAACCTCGCGTTCATCACGCAACTGGTGCTGGCGGCCTACACCCCGATTCGTGTCTGGTGGGTGAAAAAGGGCTCGGATGCCATCGGCGACCCCCATCGGCGAGGCATCATCTTGTTCGCCGCAATCGGGTGCGGATTCTTGTTGGTGGCGTTCCAACTGCTCCCGACCTTTGAACTCAAAGCCATGAGCCAACGAGCGGACGGTCGAGCGGAGTTGCATCATGCTCAAGGCTACATCCCGCCGGTCTATTTGACTCAATGTATCGCCCCCTGGATGTGGTACGGCATGGACGTCGATCTCAATCGCATCGCCCCCGATGACGCTCCACCCACGAATGCCGTCGAAGCACACCTGTATTTCGGACTGGTGGCGATCGTGCTGATTGCAATTGCCGTTTTACGGCAGCGGTTATTCACGAACCGCGAACAAATCCTGTGGGGCCTGTTGGGTCTCGCGGCAACGGTTTACTCGACCGGAGTCTTGGTTCCCTGGTTTCGATCGTGGCCCGGCTTTGGATTTTTTGAAGGCCCCGGTCGATACGGCATCGTCGCCACCTTGTGTGTCGCAATGCTTGCGGGGTGGTCGATCGACGCGATGCGTCTGGCTCGCCGATGGCTGCGGGTCGGCATCGGTGTGATTGCCGTGACGACCACGATCGCCGACTTGTGGTACGTGCCGAAGTCGGTCGCGGTTGCGGTGATTCTCGAAAAACCGATTATCGACTATCAGCCGGACAGCCCCATCCGCAATCGGCTCGCGGAAGAAACTCAACCCGTGCGGCTGTTTTGCCGAGGCCCCAATTTGCCGACGTTGCTGGGAGTCGCGTCCGCACCGCCGTGGCTGGGTCTTGGTCCGCGTCAATACTTCGATCCGCTGACGAAAATCCCCGGCGACAATCCCTTCGACGATCCACCCACCACGGAACTCATTGACTGGCTGCGGCGCGGCGGCGTGACGCACGTGCTCAGCTTTCATCGCCTGGATGAATCTCAATGGCCCGTGCAGTTGCTGTGGGAAGGTTTCGATCCGTTCTTGAATCGGGCCTGGGCGCGACTCAATCCCCCGGAACCGTTCTTTCTCTACGAACTGAAGGAATCTCGGGGTCGCGTTGCTTGGGCCGCGCCGCACTCGATCCTGCCGTCCAACGGTTCATTGCAGATCACCGAATACGCAGCGGACCGAGTCGTGATCGAGTGCCAGGCCAAATCGGACGGGCAAGTGGTCCTGACCGATCTCGATTACCCAGGCTGGACTGCAACCGTTGACGGTGAGCCGACGAAGCATGATGTGGTCGACGGCATGTATCGCGGCGTGCAGGTTTCGGCCGGTCGGCATCGGATCGAATGGACGTTTCGGCCGACGCACCAGCGACTGGGTTTCGCGCTTAGCGCGTGTTGTGTGGTGTTAATCGCGATCTGGCTCGTTTCCAAGCGCCGACGAAGCTGATCGATCGTCGCGGCGAGCGAATCGTGCGGCGTTGGCTTTTTTGACAGGTGCCGTCTTATGCTTGAGTGATCAACTCGCCCCCATTCCTTCAAGTCTCTGGAGATTCGGCATGACGCGACATTTATTGCTTTCAGTTGTCCTGGGTCTGCTGCTGACTCATTGCTCAAGTGGCTCGGCGGAGGATGATGCCAAGAAGAACGCCAAAAATGCGGACGAGCAGGCAAAGCGGCTGAAGGCAGAGGAGCAGCGAACGGAAGTCCTGCAGAAGCGATTCGACACCAACGGCGACGGCAAGTTGGACGCTGCGGAAGAGCAGGCCATGAAAGAGTATCTCGCGAAGATCAAGGCTGTCGGCGAGCAAGCCCGGAAGTCGTATCTTGAGAAATACGACGTGAACAAGAACGGCACGATCGATGCGGACGAGCGAAAGGCGATTGCGGAAGACCTCAAGAACCGGCAAGCCGAGATCGCGACGCGCCGAGCGGAACTCCAAAAACAAGTCGAAGCTCGACACCTCGCTCGCTACGACAAGAACAAGAACGGCACACTCGATGCTGAAGAACGCCAGGTCATGGAAGCCGAACAGGAAAAGTTTCGGGCCGAGCAACGCCAGCGGATCGCGGTCATGCTCAAGAGGTATGACAAGAACGGAAACGGTCGGCTGGATGCGGACGAAATGAAAGCCTACGTCGCCGACCGACGTCAGGAACTCGAGCAGGCCGCGAAGAAACGCCAGGACGTGTTGTCGAAAAAGGGCGGTGCTCAATCAGGCGGTAAGACGAAGGGCGTCGATAAAAAGGGAAGCAATCCCAAAGGTGTCGATAAGAAAGGCGGCAACACGAAGGGTGTCGATAAGAAAGGAAGCAATCCGAAGGGCGTCGATAAGACGAGCGGCACGAAGGGTGTTGACAAAAAGGGAAGCAATCCCAAGGGCGTCGATAAGACCGCTGGCAACACGAAGGGGGTCGACAAGAAGGGAAGCAATCCCAAGGGCGTCGATAAGACCGCTGGCAACACGAAGGGGGGCGACAAGAAGGGAAGCAATCCCAAAGGCGTCGATAAGACCGCTGGCAACACGAAGGGTGTTGACAAAAAGGGAAGCAATCCCAAGGGCGTCGATAAGCCCGGTGGCGGCACGAAGGGTGTCGACAAGAAGGGAAGCAATCCCAAGGGCGTCGATAAGACCGGTGGCAGCACGAAAGGTGACAAGCCCGTCACCAAAAACTCAACGAAACCTCAGAAGCCGTCCGCGACGCCATCGAAAAACGATGCTCTGAAAATCGGCGCGAGCTATATCGTGCTAACGGAAGATGGCAAGGTCCAAACAGGAAACCTTGTCAAACAAACAAAGGACGCCATCGTGATCCATTCCGGGGGCAAGGATCTCACCATCAACCGAGGCGAAATCGAAGGAATTCGAATCGGCAAGTAAGTTGCCGTCGGCCGACGAAATGCCCGACGAAATGCCACTGCCGGAACGAGTTATTCGAAGCGAGAATTCCAGTGGATGACACGCAGCCGCTGCGGCAACCGTTTCCTGTCGAATGCACAGGCTCGGCGAACGAGATGGGCGAGCAGCAAGGGCGGGCGTTGCGTGACTCGATACGTTTGGTCCGCCCCATGCTGCGGAAGTTGGATGCCTTTTGCTTGCAGAAACCGGCGTGGATGCCGTTTCCCGCTTATGTCTGGATGGCCGAACGTAAGTCTCGCTCATTCCTTGAACCGCCGTTGGCCGAACGACATCCACAATCGCTGGCGCGCCTTCGAGGCATCGCGCGGGGGGCGTCGGTCGGCATACCGACGTTGCTGCTCAGCAATGCGTTGGAATCCTCCCTGTCGTCGCTTGGAGACTGCACCGTTTCGCTGGGCGGTTGTTCGGCAGTGGCTGTCAGAAACACGCGATCGCACGATGCCCAACCGGTGATCGCCAAGAACTTCGACTATCTGCCGCTGGTGCAGCCGTTCTACATCTTGCGACGCAGTCGTCCGGCCAGCGGTTTGGCATCCCTGGAATTCACCATGGCTCCGTTTGCCGGGGCGATCGACGGCGTCAATGAGGCCGGATTGTGCATCACTTACAACTACGCCTTCACACGTGACGCACCGCTTCGGCCCAGCCCACCGTTGTCGATTTTGATCGGCGAGGCACTCAATCAGTGCTCGACCGTGGTCGAAGCCTTGGATTGGATCACCAGTCGTACTCGCTGGGGCAGCGGCATGCTCATGCTGGCGGATGCCGGTGGAGACGTGGCGTCATTGGAGATTTCGAATACGGTTCACGGAGTTCGCAGGCTGCCCGACGGCGAAGACTGCTTGTT
>JAQBZS010000703.1 GCA_027622115.1 Planctomycetota bacterium
ATGAAAGCCGGGGTAGCTTGTCAGTCGTGCTTCCACCGACGCGGGGTCGGTGGAGAGCGGAACGCCCAGGTGGGGAATGGCATGACGGAGCCGATATCGCATGAAGGTCACGGGGTTTGAGTCGAAACTCGTCAAACCTTCAGGTGAAAGCGGCGTCGGTCGGTCGCAACGTGACTCAGATCGGTCGTTCGAGATTCAGAAGCCACGCACCGCTTCGCCACCGCTGGGCGTACTCATGTCTCGAATCACCTTGAGCGATACGTTCATGTTCATGAAACGTACGCTCCCGTCCGTCAACAGCATCGAGGTGCCGTTGTCCCACACTCCGCCAAAAGATAACGGCGTTCCGGTGAGTCCGAGTTGTGGGTCTCGCAGATTGTCGGGATCACCCCACGCTTTGATGCCCTTGCCGACTTCGCCCGCCAAGATGGTATTCGACGTGCCGTCGGTGATGTCCGCCATCCGCAAGGATTTGCCTTTGGGCAACACATGCATGTTGCCCGCGTAGTGACTGGCCGCGTAACCAACTGCCGTCTGCGCATGATTCAAACGGGCAATCTGAAACTGCATGACGGCTTGCCGATAAGCGTCCGCATTGGCGGCGTCTGTCCACGGCTTTTGAAAGTCGATGCGGCGAAAGGTCGCGTCGTGATTCAGGAACGGCAGCAGTTGTGCCTGCCAACTCTGCAAGGGTGCCCCATCCGCGGAAAACACACCGCCGACCGGGAAATGTGCGTTCTCGTCGTGAAACCGGTGCGTCGCCAAGCCGATCTGCTTGAGGCTGCTCTGTGACTGTCGCTGGTTCCCGTCCATGCGCCCGTTTCTGCGTGCCGCATCTTCCGCGAATTGCCCGACATGCTTGCCGACCTCGCCGACGAATTCGACGCCGGAATTCACGATCAATCCAATCCCCACGACAATTCCTCCCACCACCAACACGACGGCAGCGACCGCTAGAAACACGATGGTGTTTCCGGAATTCCTACGCGTGCGCGGACGAGGCTGTCGATCTCGTGGAGGTCGACGCTTCGACCGATTGCGTGGCGGTGCGCGATCCAGTCGAGAATCGCAGTAAGGGCATTCAAGCTCGTGAGACGAGATTTCCTCGGCGCAGTAGGGACATTCCTGCATGGTTGGCATCCGAAAACAGTTCAACGTAACGCGTTTGAAAGGCTTGTCGGGGGTCGATGGTTTCCGACCCTTCCGTTTTCTGAGTCTACCCAACCTCGGAGCATCAAACCGCGCCTGCTTGTCATGCAGGGTTCCGTTTCTAGAAAATGGTCGGGTCGGCAAAACACAAATCCGCGAGACGCTCAATGACGATCAATCAACTCGAACGCCGCGACTTTCTCAATTGGGGCATCCAAGGTTTGGGTGCGACCGCGCTGCTGTCCATGCTGCAACACGATGGGCTGCTCCGCGCGGCCGACGGTGACCGCAAGCCGGAAGTCGCGTCCGAACCCAAGGCCAAGCGTGCCATCCACATCTGCCTGGTCGGCGGGATGAGCCATGTGGATTCGTTCGACTACAAACCCAAGCTGCAATCGTTGCACGGCAAATCGCTCAAGTACGACAAGAAGCCGGACATCTTCTTCGGCCGAGTCGGACTCTTGCGGAAGAATGACTGGGAATTTAAGCCGCGCGGAAAAAGCGGGCTGATGATCTCGGAAATGTTTCCGCACATCGCCGAGATGGCTGACGAACTGTGCGTGCTGAAGTCGATGGTGTCGAATTCGGCAAACCACACGCCGGCTCTGTTCGTGCAGAACTCGGGCTTCGAGTTCAACGGGTTTCCGGCGATGGGCAGTTGGCTGTCGTACGGGCTGGGGTCGGAAACCAACTCGCTACCGTCGTTTGTCGTGTTGCCGGACGGACGCGGTGGGCCGAATGGTGGGGCCACGAATTGGTCGAACGGATTCCTGCCGGCTCAGTTTCAAGGAGTCGTGCTGCGCGGCGGCAAACGACCCGTCCGCGATCTCTTTCCAGCTCGACCGCTGGATGAGGGAGCCGACCAAGCAACGCGGCAATTCATCAACGCCGTCAACCGAGGCCACCGCGAGCGAGTCGGCGACGATCCCGTTTTGGCGGCTCGAATTCGCAGCTATGAACTTGCCGCCAAGATGCAACTTTCCATTCCGGAAGTCAGCGCGCTCGACGGCGAGACGCAACAGACACAAGACGCCTACGGCATCAATGACAAACAAACCGCCGACATGGGGCAGCGTTGTTTGATGGGCCGCCGGTTGCTCGAACGCGGCGTGCGGTTTGTGCAGTTGTTTTCCGGCGGGCCGATTGCCGGGAGTCCCCGAGCCAGTTGGGACGCGCACGAAAGCGTCCAACAGAATCACGGCCATGAAGCAGGACGTATCGACAAACCCGTCGGCGCGTTGCTGCGGGATCTGAAGCAACGCGGTTTGCTCAAGGACACGCTGGTGCTGTTCACGACCGAGTTCGGTCGCACGCCCTTCGCGCAGTCCGCCGCCAATCAGGTGGGACCGGGCCGAGACCACAACCGCTACGGCTTCTCGTGCTGGCTCGCGGGTGCTGGAGTGAAGCCGGGGACATCGGTGGGTTCGACCGATGAAGTCGGCTGGAAGGCGGTCGAGCGTCCGATTCCCTGGCACGATTTCCACGCCACACTGTTGCATTTGTTCGGCATCGACCACGAGAAACTGACGTACTACCACAACGGAATTCAGCGACGTCTCACGAACGTCCATGGCGACGTTGTCGAGGAATGTCTGGCGTGAGATCCGCCGCACGCTCTCGATCACTCACTCAATTCATGACTGAATCACGACTGAATCATGGCAGATTCCTACGAAGTCATACCGGCTCAAGGTCCGATCCGCGGCAGCATTCGCCCGCCGGGTTCGAAGAGTCTCACCAACCGAGCGCTCATCACCGCCGCGCTGGCGAAAGGCACGTCCACGTTGACCGGTGTGTTGGAGAGTGAAGACACTCGCGTAATGTCCGAAAGCCTGCGGCGACTCGGCCTCACGGTCACGCACGATACCGCCGAGTGCCGACTCACGATTACCGGCGGACTCGGCGCGGGTCCAGCCTCAACGCCAATCGGCGACTCATCCAAACCGACCGAACTTTGGCTGGAGAACAGTGGCACGAGCATTCGCTTCTTGACCGCCGCGTGCAGTGCGATTCACGGGTCATTTCGCTTGGACGGCAATTCGAGAATGCACGAACGGCCCATCGGCGATCTCGTGACGGCGTTGAGAAATCTCGGCGCGGATGTTTCGTGCGAGTTGGAGACGTCCTGCCCACCGGTGCTTGTCCGATCGCAAGGATTGACCGGCGGGGCGACCGCGATCGCCGGCACGATTTCGAGCCAGTTTTTGAGCGCGTTGATGATGGCTTCGCCGCTGGCGCGTACCGAGGTCAAGTTGCAGGTCGAGGGTGAATTGGTGTCTCGGCCGTACGTGGAAATGACCCGTGCCGTGATGGCCGACTTCGGCGTGTCGGTTGATGAGACCGCGGCCGACCAATTCGTGATTCGACCGCAATCCTACAAGGCCACGCGATTCGCCATCGAACCGGACGCGTCGGCGGCGAGTTACTTCTTTGCGATGGCGGCCGTGACCGGTGGGCGAGTCACCGTGGAAGGGCTGCACCGTAACTCGCTGCAAGGCGATATCGGATTTGTGGATGTGCTGGAACGCATGGGCTGCCGCGTCGATTGGGGAGTGAACGACGTCACGCTTCACGGCAGAAAGCTGCACGGCATCGACGTGGATATGAATGAGATCAGCGACACGGCACAGACTCTGGCAGCCGTGGCCATCTTCGCGGATTCACCCACGCGCATCCGAGGCGTCGCACATATGCGGCATAAAGAGACCGATCGTGTCTCGGCGGTTGCGACAGAACTGCAACGCTTGGGAATCAGCGCCACGGAGCACGAAGACGGACTCACGATCTCCCCCGGTCAACCGCAACCCGCCGTGGTGGCGACCTACGACGATCACCGCATGGCCATGAGCTTCGCGTTGATCGGCTTGAAAACAGCCGGAATCCGGATCGCAAACCCGGACTGCACCGCCAAAACCTACCCGAATTTCTTCGAGGACTTTGAGCGGGTCCGAGGAGTTTGAATTAGGACACGTCGACCGCGATCTCGCCACTTCGAAATCCAACGCGTTGCTCCATTTGTCGCCCAGCGAGTTCTCGGCCTTGATCCAGTGATGCACTCCGGGCAACACATCGACCGCAAACAGTTCGTCGACCCCCCGCGTGAAATTGCAGCACCCTATCGCGGCCCGGACTACCAGCGTGAGTCGGGCAAGCAGGAACGAGTTTTCAACACCCGAGACTCGTGCTCATCAGGCTGCCGAACGAATTCCGAATATGAGCAAGGATCGATCATGCGCGATACATTCCCGCTCGACGATCGACCGACGTCACGTTCTCAATTCGGAGCCGAGTCATTTCCAGCACCACCACAGAAAACGCCGCGTTTCAGACCAGCATCTTTCCAACTTCGGATGCGAAGTATTCCGTGAGCGAAGTCCTCTCGACCAGTCCGGACGACGATGGGTTGCTCGATATCGCGTACGACTGGGACCGCGTCGCCGTTCCGTCCACGTTGCGGGAATTTGAGTCGCGTTGGGCGAATCGTCACAACCCGCTCGATTTCAGCGGCGTATGGAGAT
>JAQBZS010000704.1 GCA_027622115.1 Planctomycetota bacterium
CTGCCGATCGTGTAAAGACGAATTCCACACGGTTATTGAGAAGTCACCCTTCAGGTGCATCTCCAGAAATAGGTCATACCCGCCACTGGCTTCCTTGAGTGTCGCAACCGCGTCCAACAGCTCGTCCCGTTCGTAAACCGTCAGCGTGGCTGCGTCCTTGCGAATGCGGACCATCAAAGTCTCGGTCCCCACAAGGTCTCCATCCGCCGCATCTCGATGAATCTGGATCACGGCATCATCGAGCCGTTGGCTGGGACGCCCAAACTTCCCGGCGATCACAAACGGAATCCATTCGCCCGATTTGGGCAGCGTGAGTTCCAACGTCTTCTTCGTGGCGGTCTTGCCGGGAGCGACGCTGGCCGCAAAGGCCACGTTGCTGTCCAGTGGAGTCAAACGTCCCGGAGGCGGCGCTTGTTCGGGATCGTTTGTCAGTACGACTTTGAGGTCATCCGTCAGCGAAGTCCCCGGTTTCACGCGGATCCTGCACTTCGCCGGTGCCCATGTGACAAAGTCATCTTCGTCAGAGCACGTGTTGCGGACTTGCACTTCAACAAGATCGATCGCTCGTGCGTTTGGGCACGACAGGGCCATCACAAGTCCCGCGAGTGTCAATGTTCGAATCATGGCCGTGAAGTTGCTGTCTTGCATGAGTTGCTCCTTCTGAGGTGTTGAATCCAAGTCGAACGCCCGCCACATTTGAAAAACGAAACCAGACCCCGAGCCCGCGCGACACACTCGTGCTAAGGCACGACTTCAACCACCTCCATCATCCCCTGATCTTCGTGATCCAGGATGTGACAGTGTTGGACGAACTTGCCCGTGAAGCGCGAATAACGAGTGCGGAATTTCACCGTCCAGTTGCCGCGGATAATGATCGTGTCTCGCCAGACCGGCTCGGCAAGCGTTTCGCGCCCGGTTGGGTCCTTGATCGAAATCACTTCAAGCGGATTCACGTGGATGTGAAACGGATGGGCGACCGCTCCGACATTGTTCTTTGATGTCAACGTCCACTCGTCCACATCGCCGAGCTTCAACTGCCGTGGCGGACGAGCTGGGTCGAACGACTTGCCGTCAATCGCAAACCGGAACGGGTTTTGGAGAATCCCATAGCTGGCGGTTTGCTGTCCCGTAACGTCCTGGGGCTTGATCGACTTCAACCGGAACCGTTGTACGACCTCAGCAGCACGGGATCAGCGCCAATTGTGTTGGACGCGTAGTCAACAACCAGTTCAGTGGACAGCACGGCGTTGACGGACCGAACGACGTCCGGCTCTGGAAATGCCGCGGTGGAGGCCATTGCGAGTTCCAAACGTTGCGGTGGCGTATTCTTGGGGGCACTGAAGGCGACCGGCGAGTCGAAGAACTTGGTCCAGCTGATCTTCAGCTTGGCCATCGCCTCGTGCTGCTGCTTTGCCGTGGCGACCGGCGGGGCCAGTCGGTCGTCCTTCTTGACGGCGATCCATGACGCGACGACGCCCGCCTTGGCAGCGCCGTTCGAGTGCGGCTGAGTCCGCACGATCGAACCCACAATGGCTGCCCGTTGGTTGACGCCGTTCGGCCATTCGAGAACGTAGTGTCCTCGGTAATCGTAGACCCAATCCTTGGACCCACTTTTGTCGCCCACGCCCTGGAATCGCAGCGCGGGGGGATTGCCAAACGTGACCCAGCCCTTCAATGCCAGTTGCTGTTGTGGACCGAAACTCAGCCGGCCTGCTAAGCGGCCGTTGCCGACGCTACTGATCGTCAAGTCTCCGGTCCCGAACAGCAGGTCGTTCGCGGGTTTCGATCGGTCCGGGTCATCGCGGAAGCTGCGATACGTCCACTCACCTTCCAAAATATGGGCCGATTGGCCGGCGTGCTTTGACTTGGCGACCGACACGTGCTTGTGCTGATTTGCATTGGAACCCGCCGTTGTATCGTCGGCCAGCACTGTTGAACTGACGAACGTCGAAATCACAATGCCCTGGACTAGTCCGCTCAGTGTTCTCATTCTTGTTTCCTGCTGCATGGACCATTGGCCAAACCTTTCGCGGTCGGCGATTGTAGGACGCCAAGAGTCGAATTCCAGCACGAAATGTCATAATTTAGATATGTCTAGTGATTCATAACCTAACGCTTCAACCGAATTCACCGCACGCGGACTATTGCGGTGGTACCCCTGGCCTAGGTGTTGAAAACTTGGGATTGACCCGTGCTACTACCATTCCTCAATCCAATCGATGTGATCCTCTTCGGCTGTTCGTGCAATGGCACCGTGGACAGCAGGGCGATCCTGATATGTGCCGTCATCGCAGCAGCCAACTGAGGATCGCGGACAGGACTCCCGCCGCCAAACACGCCCACACACCGGTGCGAATCAGCTTTCCGCGATTCCGCGTTGCCGGTAGCGCACCTCCCGTCGCCGACTTGCCGCTTTTGAAGGAATCGAAGTTCAATTCCGCCTCGACTCCGTCCTTGAGCGCTTGGATCAGTTGCCGAATGTCCTTGAGCGCTGCTATTGAATCCGTGTACCGCGAGTCGGCGTTCTGGGCCATCATCTTGTGAATCACTTGGCATAACGCAATCGGTAGATCCGCCCGGCGATCCTGCAGCGGGATTGGAGCGGCATCGAACTGCTTCTCCACCGACCCCATACTTGGGTCCGCGACAAACGGCGGGCTTCCGGAAAACATGTGGTAACACGTGACGCCCAGCGAATAGATGTCCGTACGATGGTCGACGTTGTCGCCACGGATTTGCTCGGGACTCAGATACAGCGGCGTGCCCATCGTGCCCGCCCGAGTCGGTTGCAGGTTCCGTTCCGGCTGTACCAAACGCGCCAATCCGAAGTCCGCAACTTTCACGTCGCCCTTGCGAGTCATCAGAATGCTTTCGGGCTTGATGTCCCGATGCACAATGCCCGCTTCGTGGGCGGCCTGCAACGCCGCCGCAATCTGTCGCATGATGTGCAGTCCGACGCGTGCGTTGGGCGGGCCTTTGCGACGAATGAACTCCTGGAGATTTTGACCTTCGACGTACTCCTGGGCGATGTAATGCACCCCATCCTGCTCGCCGATCATATAAACCTGGACGGTATTCGGATGCGAAAGTCCGGCGGCGGCGGCAGCTTCGAGTTGGAAGCGTTTCAGGATCGTGCCGTCGGCATCGCTCAGCAAATCGGTTCGCAAGACCTTGACCGCCACCTGCCGTTTGAGCGACTCCTGTTCGGCGAGATACACTTCGGTCGCGTCCCCACGACCCAGCCGTCGGATCACGCGGAATTCACCCAACGAATCAAATCTCAGGTCTCCGGAATCCGACGGTCCGGGCAGTTGCGTCATCGTAGGATCCGTTCGAAGCTGACTGGACGAGAATCGCCAGTTCATTGACAGAGACATGGCGGGTCATCATAGGTGGCTGACTTTCGAGCCGCAAAGTGACACGTCCTGCGAACGCGGCTCTATCACGCGTGTGACCCTGATCAAACACCTGACGCGGGCGACTGATTCTGGAAAAGAATAACGCTGGCCGGACGGCAGGCTGAAAGTACGAAGTTCACATCCGAGGAGCAGAATGAGAATTCAACGCCGAATCGCTGGCCTGTGGAGACTGTCTCTTCCGAATTGGTGGATCGCGTGTCTCGCTCTATTCTCAAAGCGTCGCATCCAGGACTCGTCCAATGTGAGCCGGCAGAGTGTGGACTGAGTGCGCCCCGTCTGGCCGCGATTGACCGTGTCGTTGAAGAAGGTCTCAGAAACGGTCGAATGCCCGGCTGCGTCGTGCTCGTCGGATACAAGGGCCGCATTCCCTGGCTGAAGAGTTACGGTTCGCGACAGGTCAAACCGGATGTCGTGGCAATGACGGCCGACACGGTGTTTGATCTGGCGTCGCTGACCAAGCCCATCGCTACGGCGACAAGTGTCATGCTGCTGATTGAAGACGGGCTCGTCGAACTGGATGCGCCGGCAGCCCGCTACGTTCCTGAGTTCGGTGTCAAAGGCAAGGAGTAGATTACCGTTCGACAGTTGCTGACTCATCAGAGCGGCCTGCTTCCGGATAACTCCATCAAAGATTACGCAGACGGTCGCGACGAGGCTTTTCGTCGGATCCACGAACTGAGTCTGCGGGCGGAACCGGGCATGAAATTCATCTACAGCGATGTCGGATTCATTGTGCTCGGAGACATCGTGGAACGCGTCTCTGGGAAGACGCTGGATGCTTTCTCACGCGAGCGCGTCTTCAAGCCACTGGGCATGACAAAGTCTGGTTTCAATCCGGGCTCAGAACTGAAAAAGCACGCGGCGCCGACGCAGGAGCGCAAAGGAAACTGGATGCAGGGAGAAGTCCACGACCCGCGAGCGTATCGGTTGGGCGGCGTGGCCGGGCACGCCGGACTGTTCTCCACAGCGCAAGACCCGGCTCGGTACGCACAGATGCTGCTGAACGATGGTGTCCTCGGCGATACGCGGATACTCAAACCTGAAACCTTGTGTTGTTTGTTTGTTTGCCTGTCATTCAAAAGTGCAACACAGAGGACTGGAGAGCGCAGAGTCGTTTATTTGCAACAACATCATGCGACCACAACCTGCATGAAGAAATCGGTCGTCAAGACCGAATTTTCAACACCCTAACACGGGAAACAGTTCAAGCGGGTTTTG
>JAQBZS010000705.1 GCA_027622115.1 Planctomycetota bacterium
GACCGTTTATTCGTTCGTGGCGGCTTTGGGCTCGGGAATGATGAGCAGGCCGGACTTCTCGATCTTGAAACTCAATTGAACCAACTCAAGGGCCGCTTTCAAGATTCCACCAACCGTGGTGGACTTCATCGAAACACGAATCGGCGTCTCCAATCGCGTGACGGCATCTTCAATGTGGCGCGAGTCGATGGAAATCGGTACGCCGACCATTTCCTCCAATTCGACCAACACGCTGCGGAGCGCGACTCGCTCCGAGAGTCGATATTCGCGGATCGGCTGGTCGAGCGCGGCTTGGACGTCGATCACCGGCAGCTTCGGCTTGGCAAGCACCGGATCGACGGTCGCCGGTTTCGGCGCGACGGTTGGTTCAGTTGCGGAATTGTTGGCTTGTCTCGCTGGCGAATTTGTCGGAACGCCTGCGGACGAAGGCGTGTTGAGTCCCGGAGTTTCAGTTCCTGGGTTGGGAGTCTCGGCAACGACCGTAACTGCAGGCTCAGGATTCGTTTGCGCCACTTGCGGCTGACCGACGACGCTTGCATGCGGGGCGTCCGGGATGACTCGCCGGGCTGATTGAGCGGTTCGAGTCCCGCCTCACCGGGAGTGGCGGCAATTCCGGCGATGGGTTCGGCTGGATGCTCTTTGTTG
The DNA here is from genome assembly GCA_027622115.1 of Planctomycetota bacterium. Lineage (GTDB taxonomy): Bacteria > Planctomycetota > Planctomycetia > Planctomycetales > Planctomycetaceae > JAQBZS01. Next base: position 646 of record JAQBZS010000705.1, read on the forward strand.
ATTCGAACTGGGATTTCCGGAGCGGAATCCGGCGTCGCGGAATTCGGACCGGTGGTTTTCTCGTTCAATGAATCGGCCAGCTGTTCGGAATTCGCATTTGGCAAGTTTCCGTCGTCGTCACCGACCAGCAGAGAACCCAAAAGCACCACCGCCACCGTACCCGCAACTGCCCATCCGATTCCAACCGGCGTAGCCACAGCCTTCCATACGGGCGATGTCTGGCCGGCAATTGCCCGGACGCGTTCAATGATCGGTGATACGGCGTTTTCGTCACTCGGTGACCCCGCCGTCCCGTTCGGTCGTGCGGACTTGCCGGAAGGCTCGGCACGCACGGCTGCGATGCCGCTTTCAGCATCGTCGATCAACCGAAGTTCGGTTTCACAATCCGGGCACGGGAGCGTTCGCCCAAGCAACTTGCGATCCTGCAATCGCAAAGTGGTGGAGCATGCTGGGCATGAGAATCGGAAACGTTGAGCTGCCATAGTGTCACGACAGATTCAAGGGTTACGCGTGTCTCAGAACTTAAACGGATGCGGCGTCAACTTTCTGTCCGCAGCGACCTTTTGCGTCATCACGGTCACGACCTTTTTGGTTTCGTCGATGATGATGCACATCTGCTGTTCGGGCTTATCGGGAGCCTGATACTGACTTAGAATCTTGGCGATGCCCTCGATCGCCGGTTTGGTTCCCAGATTGAATGTCTGGGCCATGTTTTTGGTGTAGCCCCCGCCCTTCAGCGCGTCGCCGTCGATCTCGATCGTCAGCTTGGCTTCTTCGGCGATGTACGCAAACGCCTCTTGGAGCGGCGTACGCGCGAATTCGATGAGCACCGGCAACTGTAACCGACCGGCAACCGTGGTCGGCAGATTCGAATCGACGGGCTTAGGAGCTTCCTTGGTGAAATCGGTCAAGGCCGCTTGGTTCAATGTGAGCAGCGTACCCAACGCGATATTCGGTCCCGCCTTCGCCGGAAGGATCGTCGTCGCCTGCACAAACCGCGTGCCCACGCCCATCATCGTGGCCATCGAAAACGCCTGAGTCATGACGGGGAATCGACCGATCAATTTCTTCTCGCCGACGGTTGGCGGTTGCATGTAGCGAACGGCCGCGAGGATACGTTCGGGAGCGTCATCGAATACGTCCTGCAAAATGTCTTCCAAATTGCTGACCGTCGTCTTGTTCTTGTTGCGGAAATACAGCTCGGAGTGAAACTTTTCGCCCAAATGCACGCTCCACGACAGCGACTGCACATCATTGACAAGTTCGGCGAGCAACGCATCGACCGAAGCTCGGGCGTTCTTGTGAATGAGCGTTTCTTGGTGAATGAAGATGTCGTCCGGAATCAACATGAGCGTGAAGTGCCGGTCCCGATCCGTCATCGGCAGCAGTTCGTAGATGTCGTCCGCGGGCAACTGCGGGTTGCCGAGCGCCCCTTGCACCATATCCACCACATACGCCTTCGGTCCGACAACCAAAATCGTTGAATCCTGTCCCGCTTCGTCCTTTTCGGCTGCGAGCAAATAGACTCGGTTGCCGGACTCGTAGTAGGTGTATTCCAGGTCTTCCTTACGCGGCTTGCCGATGACGAACGCACCCTTATCGATCAACCCCTTCAACCGTGCGATGACGGTAATCGACGGCGGTTGACCTTTTTGTTCCATCAGGAAACAGAACGTCGCTTCCAAGACGTCTTTGGGATCGTGCTCGCAATATTCCCTGACGGCCGCCTTCATCCACTCCCCGAACGGTCCGGTGCTGGCGATGAAGTTTTGCATCTTGGCTTCGTCGCCCCAGATCTCGGCGGGTCGCAAATGGACCACCATCCGAGTCCCCATCGTGGCGTACTTGAGGGCGATCGGCTTGCCGCGAGTCGGGCGCAATTCCGAAGCAACGGCGACGTTTTCCTTGAGCTGCGCTTTTTTGTCTTCCAGCGTCTTGAATCGCTTGGGCGACTTCTTTTCGGTCTGGACGATTTCCGGCTTATCGAAGCCGCCAAGAGCCCAGAATCCGGCGAGTCCAATGACGCCCACGGCGACCATGGCGATGATCATCATGTTCCGTTGCTTGGCGTTTTTTCGCCGCAGTTCCTTCAAGCGATCGACGCCGCCGGTACCGGGAGCCGGCGCGGCCGCAACAGCGTCGAACGCGAAGCCGACCGCAGGCGCGACTTCCGTGGCGGTGGCCGTGGCTGTGGCCGCTTGAGGACTCGGTTTGTCGGACACCCAACGCGCCGACGTACCGACCGCAGGTGCTGAGGCTGGAACCGCCACCGCATCGGCCAATTCCAAGCTCACTTCATCTTCGGGCTCTTCGAGAATGAATCGGTGCGCGCACTTGGGACATTTCCCACGTCGACCCAAAAGCTTGGGATTACTCAGTCGGAGTTCACGGCCGCACTTGGGGCACGGAATGACAATTGTGCTCATGGTGTGATCTCTCGAACCAAATCTGCGCAAGTGGTTACGGTTGACTGTGTTCACGACATCATCGTACGGGTTTCCGCAAAGCTTTTCCAAGGCGAATTGCAGCGGCGAGGTACCAGATTCGAGCCCCCACGCGACCGGCTTCCGAATGCATCGCACGCACTCCTGAAACGCAATTGCGGATCGACTCACAACGCGCTCGTGGTGGCCTTTTGCGGGGTGCGGCGATAGATTCGCATCGAAATTCGTCTTGAGTTGAGGGTTCCTATTCGGGGTTCGGTATTTGAAAATCGTTGGGTCAGCAACTCTCGACTCCGGACTCGCAACTTTGGCTCTCGGGAGTGACCGCAATGGCGGCTGAGTGGTATTACGCAAAAAGTGGACAGCAGTTGGGTCCGGTCGCCACGGAAGAACTCCGAACGATGCTCCGCACGGGTGAAATTAAGTCCGCAGATCTGGTGTGGAAGGACGGGATGTCCGATTGGTCTCCCGCCGGAACGATCTCGATTCTCAAATCCGCGAAAACTGCGGCACCCGCACCAGCGGCGTCCCCGTCGAAAACCAAGGCTGCGACGTCGGCTCCGCAACGCGTCGGATCGACTCCCGAGCCTGTGGATTCGGAACCGATCGTCGGCGATTCCGACGACGCATCCGCCACGAAAGGGCCGGGATTCTTCGCACGCGGGATCAACTCGATCAAGCAGTTCTCGCAGCGGTTCTCCACCAAACAAAAGCTCGTGGTCGGCGGAGGCCTGGCGGGCTTCGTCGTGCTGGCGATCGTGCTGCTGTGGTGGTTCAAGCCATCCTCAAGCGGCTTTGCCGACCACCTGAAATACGCCCCGAATAAGACCGTCGCGGTGGCGTACATCGACTTGGCCCAGATTCTCAACAGCGAATTCTACAAGACACTAGAAGACGACTTTGACCGAGAAGTCCGCCGAGGCGTCGATCAGATCAGTGATCAATTCAAAATCAAGCCGCAGGACATCGCGTCGATTTCCGTCTGGGTCAATGTCGACGAGTTTCCGCAGATTCTGACCGTGGTTCGCACGCGGACCGCCATTTCAGACGACGTGTTCGAAAACGTCGAGGCCATGCAAGCCGAAGTGGAAGAGATCGGCAGCGTGCAGATGCATACGCTGCGGACTCGCGAGAGTATTGCAGTCGCCTTTCCGACCAACATGACGGCATTGATCGGTGATCCGAAGTTGATCGAGGACATCTTGGAACGCGGCAAGAATCCACCCAAGTTCAGCGACTCCATGAACGCCTCGCTGAAACGCGCGAGTTTCGAGCATTCGATCACGTTCGTCGGCGATTTGGATGGGGCGGATTCGTTGTTCAAGTACATGCCGGGCGGAGACGCCGTCCGTAAGCACGTTGGCCCATTTGTCAGTTATGTCGATATTGCAAATACCATCAAGCTAACATTCACGATCTTGAAGGATGATTCGGAGGATCCGCTGGCTTCGTTTTCGTTGTTGGTCGACGCGGTGGAACTCGTGGCCTTGGCCGATCGCATCAAACGTGCGGAACGCGACCGCGAGGAACCGCAAGACGAA
>JAQBZS010000706.1 GCA_027622115.1 Planctomycetota bacterium
GGGGTCGGGTGGTTCAAAGTTCAATGCTCGCGGGTTGACGTTTCCCTTGCTCGAACGCTTCACGCCGCGAGCATTGAACTTTGAAGCACCCGACCCCTTCAATCCGCATTACGCTCGGCGGTGGAATGTGACTTTCGGCAGCGTCAGCCGACCGGTTCCGTCCGCAGTCTCAATTGTAACTCGACTGCCGGATTGCGGCTCGGAAATGCGATAGTTCAGGCTCCGCTGGCGGAGTCGCGAGTTTTGCAATCGGCATTCGCGAACCGCGGCAATCAACTGCCGCACGTCCGTGATGTCTTTTAGCTCCGCATTCGCAATGTCGGCGGAATCCGCTTCCTTAAGAATCGTGTTGTGGACGAACTGATTCAGTCGTTCCAGGCGGGTCACCAAGGTTGGCTTCTGTTGCGGTTCGGGGCCGGCTGGTTCGGCGGACACCGTGGCTCCCGCGAAATCCGGGCGTCCGGAACCGGCCGATCGATGTGGGCGAGCAAGCGTGATCGCATCGTCCGGCACGCCGTCCGTGCCGTCGAATAACGCATGGCCGGATTCCCAAAGCCGCAACATGGATTCGTCGATTGCGACGGTGAGTTCCGGTGATTCCTCGGCATGCATCACGGTTCGCGACGTTGCTCGAAGCTGCGCAATCACCTGCGAGCGGCGCAACAAGTCGTTCAGAAATCGCTTCAACCGCCCAGCCACTTCCGCCAAACGCTGATGCACGTTCCGCCGACGCTGATCGAGCACTCCGTCCGCATGCAGGAATTCCGCCATGCTCGTGATGAGCATCCGATAATCCGGCAACTGATGCACCCGTCGAGTCGGGTCGTCGGCGCGCTCCCGCTCACTGGCCGACCGGATGGCATCGAGAAACAGGGCCGCTTCCGGTGACTGAAGACTTCGCACAAACTCGGAACAGGTCCGTCGCCTCTGATCGACGTCGCTGAGATACCGCTCGAAATACGCTTCCAATTCTTCCAGCAATTTGGAAATCCGTCCGGCCGCGGGAGCTTGCATCGCCAATTCGCTAAGCCACAGATCGAGCCGCAGCAGGTCATCGCCTGCCTCTTCCAGCAGACGGCGGATGCGTCCGAGGGCTCGGCCCGCGCGAACGTACTCGTCCGGATCGATGGGCGCGTGCGATTCGAGCAATTCCACCACAAAGCGTAACGCCTCGTGGACATCGCCGAGACTAAACGCAGCGGGGGCCGGCAAACCGACGTCCGACTGATCCAACCGCGACTCCAATTGACCAAGGATCAAGTGCGTCTGCGGCAGCAGTCTGACGAGGTATCGTTCCAGGCCCCGGTCCTGAAGTCGGCGAATGCGCCGCGGCTCCACGCGGATTTGCAAGTTGCCCCAGTCCTGAAGCTGGTCGAGATATCGACGGAGATGAACCGGTTCGATGATCCGAGCGGGCGGCTGCGTTTCCAGGGACTCGACAACCCGCTCGTACAATTCGTCGAACGGGACTTCCAGCTTGAGATCTTCTTGCCGTGACCGATACAGCTCGACCACGATCGCTACATAGGGATGCGGCGTGGATACGGTCAAGAAGCGGTACTGGCGTCCGGCCAACTCCCGCACGACATGATCAATTTCGTACTTCCAGAGCGACATCGAAAATTCCAGGTCCAGCCACAACACGAGAACCGGACGCCGTTTGGATCCACTGCCGTCGGTGAATGGGATGTCGGCCACCCCAAATTCACCGGATTGGACCGCCATCGTATAAATCTTCGTCCCGCGGCGCATAGCCGCTGAGAAACGCGGAGCGACCGCGAATCGGAGCGGTCGAACTCTCGGCTGTTTGTCCGGCACTGGCAGACTTACTTTCTTCGGCCCCGATCAGCCAACAATTGAAACTCAGTTGGCCTTCAGTGAGCCGTGATCCGTCAGGCGGGTGAACTTCGCGGCGACTCGGTTCAAAGCATTCTTTTTCCCGACGGCGACGACCTGCATCCGTCGATTCTGGTGTTTGTTGGCGATGAATTTAGGTGCGCTGGGCGGAAAACCATTCGTCACGAAGGGTCAATCCGCTACGCTCTTGTCGCCGGTTGCCGGTGGTTGAAACTGTATCTCGCAAGATCGTTTCCTGGAGTTCAAGCCATGCTCACGATCAACGGTCGAACCAAACGAGTGTGTTCCGGACTGACACGTCGCGATCTCATTCGAACTGGCGGTTTGGGATTGTTCGGACTCAACGTCCCACAACTCTTGGCCGCCGAAGACGCACGGGTCGCGCCGACACATGTGTTCTCGCCGGGAACTCCGTTTCCCAAGGGGCGAGCCAAGTCCGTGTTGTTCCTGTACCTGTTTGGTGGGCCGAGTCAGCTTGAGACGTTTGACATGAAGCCGGACGCACCCAGCCAGTTGCGCGGGCCGTTTCAACCAATCGATTCGCGCACGCCGGGGCTGCGGATTTGCGAGCACTTACATCGCACGGCGGCCCTTTCCGATCGGCTCGCCATCATTCGATCGATGACGCATTCGCACAATGACCACAACGCGTGCCACTACATTCAAACCGGGCACAAGTGGACGCGGTCTGCCGAAAACGGCTCGGACGTCAACGCCCGTCCCACGGATTGGCCGGCGATGGGGTCGGTCGTCGAATATGTTTCGCAGCACTCAGCAGGGCGCAACACGCGGACGTTTCCCGATTATGTCTACCTGCCGAACCGCTTGGGGCACTTGCAGGCATATGATCGCACGGGGCAATACGCGGGGTGGCTCGGCAATGCCTACAACGCCCTCGCGACGGATATTCGCCGCCGTGATACGAAGGACAACCCGTTCTTCCGCGAATGCACCGAAGCCGAATTGGACTTCCGGATTAAGGGGCTGGTTTCGAAAACGGACATGCCGCTGGATCGACTCGACCGCCGTCGCAGTTTGTTGGAGCAGTTCGACGCGTCGCGAAGTTCGCTCGATCAAACGCGGTCGCACGCGGGCTACAGCGGCATTCAGCAGCGCGCATTGGACTTGGTCACTTCGGATCGGATTCGCAGCGCACTCGACATTCAGCGCGAATCCGCAGCGCTTCGCGACAAATACGGTCGCCATTTGTTTGGGCAGTCGGTGCTGATGGGACGTCGCATGATCGAAGCCGGTTGCCGCTTCGTGTCGGTGATTTGGGATGCACCGGACGGCTATTCGTGGGACTCGCACCAACACAGCAGCGACATGCGAGACCACTTGTTGCCGAAGTTCGACCAATCGTTCTCGGCCTTGATCACGGACATGGAAGATCGCGGCTTGCTGGACGATACGTTGGTCGTGGCGGTTGGCGAAATGGGCCGCACACCGAAAGCCAATGCGGCCTGGGGTCGCGGGCATTGGAGCTACAGTTTTCCGTGCGTGCTGGCGGGAGCCGGGATTCGAGGCGGCATCATGCATGGGGCGTCGGACAAGGACGCCGCTTACCCGATCGAAAATCCGGTAAGCCCCGAGGATCTCGCTGCCACGATCTACAACAGCCTCGGCCTTTCGCACGAAATCCAGATCCCCGACGCGCAGGGTCGCCCGGTCTCGATTCTTGAAAGCGGTCGACCGCTGTCTGGATTGTTTGCTTGAGCCGTAGCCGTCGAGCCGACCAGTCGTAAACATGCCCCGGTTAAGCGCAGTGGTCATCGCGACTTCTTGCAGTCGACGCAGGCTTCTGTTGAAACACACCAAAGATCCAACCACGTTCACGCACATCAACACCACGGAGAAACCAGATGACGTACGCTCGGATGTTTGTCTCAGCCGCTCTAATTTCGATGACGACTGCAACGGCTGTCGCCGAAGGACCGGAATGGGTTTCGCTGTTTGACGGCAAGTCGCTCAAGGGCTGGATTCAGAAGAACGGCACGGCGACCTACAAGGTTGTCGAAGGGACCGTGCTGGGAACGACGAAAGAAGGTAGCCCGAATTCGTTCTTGTGTACGGAGAAGCTGTACCAAAACTTCACGCTGGAATTCGAAGTGAAGTGCCACAACCAATTGAATTCGGGTGTGCAAATTCGATCGCAAACCGCGGCCGCCAAGGGCGACCAGAAATTCGGTCGGGTCAACGGACCACAAGTCGAGATCGAAGCCAGCGGTGCCAACGGAGCGGAAGCGGGCTATGTCTACGGGGAAGCGACCGGTCGCGGCTGGCTCACCCCCCAGGAGCGACTGAAACCCCATAAGCACTTCAAGGATGGGGAATGGAACAAGTTCCGCGTCGTCACCAAGGGACCGCGAATTCAAACGTGGATCAATGGAGTCATGATCGAAGACCTGACCGACGAAGCCATTTACAAAACGCACTCGAAGGGTTTCATCGGGCTCCAAGTCCACGGTATCGGCAAGGGAGCCGGCCCTTACACTGTTTCCTGGCGCAACATTCGCATCCACGAGTCCGACTAGGCGACTGTCGATTCGGATTCATTTCCATGCATACGGAGTGCCCGTCCGACAACAAATCTCGGCATTCACACCCAGAAACGGAAGAACCGGTGCCGGGCGAATTGCGGGCGGGATCCGAGACGTTCAAGGAATTGGAAACGGGGTCGGACCTAGCGTGTTGAAAACCTCGGGTTGACACGGGAAACAGTTCAAGCAGGTTTTGAACTCGGAGAGCGGGAAGGGGTCGGGTGGTTC
>JAQBZS010000707.1 GCA_027622115.1 Planctomycetota bacterium
CGGCGACGGGATGGTTGATGAGATGAAAGCTGGTAGCTTGTCAGTCGTGCTTCCACCGACGCGGGGGTCGGTGGAGAGCACATAGAATCCGGTAGGGTCAGGAACTTTGAACCAATCGCGATAGGAATGGTCTTTGCGGGCCACCCCTCGTACAGATCCGTACGCGAAGAAGCTCAGGGTCTCTGACTCCGCTGCAACCGCAGGCGTCTCGCCAATGCGACGCCCGCGATGTGGACTTTTCCCTGTCAGGATAAGGTCGGCACGCGAAAGTGGTGATTTCGGAGTGCAATCGCTGGCCTGCTGCACCTCCGCACGGTCGCTCAAGACGACGTTGTTATTGCAATCTGCTCTCCCCTGGAGGCCGAAGTGATTGGCTAAATCTTCTTCGTAGGACTCTTTCATTCCTCATCCCAACCCGGTCTATCCCGGCACGCCCCCACCCCTTCCCCATTCCCTCCGCAGTCGAGTCGGCGTCGCTTTTCTCGCTTCTGGGGGCCGGGTACATTCGCCCGCATGTTGCAAAACCTTCAATTGGTCAACCAGACTTTGTTCGTCGCCTGCATTTTGCTGGTGGTTGGGATCATTGGATTGATCTCGCAGCGACGTGCGGAACGCGTCTTGATTGCGCTCGGCGTCTCGGTGGCGGGAGTGTTGCTGCTGATCGCGGGGATGAATTCGCTGAATGTTTCGTCATCGGCACATGAAATTGGATGGGCCGTGCTGATCCTGTTCGTTGTGTATGACACGATCGGCGGATCCCTCTTGCAATCGCCCGCGCCGGCCTCGAAATCAACTCAGGAGGAGGACACGGTCTTGACGCTAGTCGACGTGGAACGTCATTCCGATCCGGAAACGCATGACGAGTTGGAGCGTCCGGCGGCAATCACGAGTCCCGCAACGGATCGCGAAGATCAACCGAGCAACGACACGGACGAGGATGCATGATGCGTGCCCGTGACGTTTTGAATCGCCGTGTTTCTTACGCCGTGGCTGCGGTCTGTTTTGCATTGGCGAGCGGCGGGTTGTCGTGGATCTTGCTGGGCTCGCACTCCGACGCCGGTTCCCTGATTTCACTCGGCGACTGGATGAAGACCGGAGGCGTGGCGCCGTGGGTCGTGACGTTGGGCTTTCAAATTAGCGAATCATCAGCGTTATGTTTGTGCGCGATCGCTGTCGTCGTGGCGGTTACGTCTTGGCGAGCGACGGCTGCGATGTGCGTGGTGAATCTCGCGTGCCTGCTTGGTGCATGCATCGCCTTGTTCGCAACGGATCTCGTCGTGTGGTGGTGCGGCTGGGTGTTGACTGCGGTCTTCGCGGCGGTGGCGATTTCCACCGAGTCGCGTTCGGCAGCACCGTTGGCGGGTCGGAGATTTCTGACGGCCGGCGCGTTCCTCGACCTCGTGTTGCTGTTAGGCATCGCGACGGTGTGGATTGGATTTGGGTTCACGGATTCCTCCTCGCTCGTCGGCCCCGAATTCAGCCGGCGTCTGCAAAGCTCGGACGGACCGGCAATTGTCGGTGCCGGTGCGTTCTATTTGATCATCGCGTTGTTGGCTCGACCGGGGGTGTTTCCATTCTTGGGTTGGACCAACGAAGTTTCCGGCGCGGGGTGGCGAGTCTTCTGCTCCGTGCGCTGTGGACTGTTCCTGCTGCCGATGCTGGTATTGCTGGAGCGTTGGCAGTCGCTTTGGATGCAATCCTCGGTTGCGAGCCAGTTGCTGGAAGGCCTGGGTGTGTTGACGGTCTTGATCGGAGGTGCCGTTTCGCTGGTTCGGCCGAATCCGGTGGCGACACTCAACGGTGTCATGAGCGGATTCGTCGGACTCGTGCTGGTGGCCACTTCGTTGGGAAGTGTTGAGGTGATCTGGATTGCGACCGGCGCGATGCCGCTGTTTGTGGCCACCACAATCGTCGCGTGCGAGTCCCAGCCAGCCACGAGTCCGGCGAAATCGCTCTTGCTGTGGGTTTCCGCGGGCCTACTGCTTGTCACGCTCAACTTGCTGGTTGCCGTGAATGTCGTCATGCGTTTCGAAATCGTCGGCACGGCACCGATCATGGTCGGCAGTTGTGTGGGAGGCATGTTGGCGACGATCGCGGTCATGCGAGTCGTCTTGTTGGTCAACCGGCAATCACTCGGCAAAACGTCCGCCGTTACGATGCAGCCTTCGAATGACGCCCCAGTCGTCGAGCCGATTGCCGAGCCACTCGCCGAACCCGAACGCCGCCGAATCGCGTGGGGCTTGACGGTCGTCGGCGTGCTCATGATGTGTGTCTCGGGAGCTTCACGGCACGTCGCTTTGTTGATGGATGTCGATCCGCTGATGACCCTGACCGTGTGGTTTGGACTGTTGCTGTTCTCCTCGGCAATTGGGTGGCTCCTGTTTGCCCAACCGTCGGAATTGCCCGCACAAGTGGCTCGGGGCTTGGGACCGCTGGCCCGTTTGAGTCGTCAGGGGTTTTACATCGACGACGCCGTGTTTTTCCTGTTGACGATGCCGCTGCGTGGTTTGGCTCAGGCCGGACGCTTGATGGATTGGATGGTCGTCGAAGGCATCGTCGTGGGCTTACCGGCGAAATACCCACAGTGGATCGCTCGGATTGCGAGTCCCCTGAGAAGTCCGTCCGCAAACTTGAGTGCATTGTCGTTGTGCCTGGGACTAGGCGTGATGTTGGTCGTTGTGGTTTGGATCTGGGGTTGAACGACGATGGGATTCGGCGAACTCAATCCGCAAATACTGGCGTCGTTCGTCAAGAACCTGCCGTTGGTCGCGGTGTTGCTGCCACTGATCGGTGCTTGGTTGGTCGTCGGTGTGGCCAGCTTCGGCATCGATGCCATTCGGCGAACGGCCTTGACGAACTCATTGCTGACCTTCGCCGTCACCGCGTTGGTGCTGGCAGCGTTTCAGATCGAACCGTCCGATTCCGAACGACGCGGCGATTGGCAAATGGTCTCCAGCCGCTGGTGGTTGGCGGTTCCGGTCGAGACCGGTGACGCGACCCAACAATTCAGCGGCCCGTTGGTTCGCATGGCGTTTGGAGTGGACGGCATCAGCGTGTGGTTTGTCTCGCTCACCGGGCTGCTCGGAATCGCCGCGGTGCTGGTCGATTGGGGCACCGATCGCAAACACCCCGCCGTATTCCATTCCCTGCTGCTGTTGTTGCAGGCGGGACTGATGGGGACGTTCGCGGCGTTGGACGTGATCTTGTTCGGTGTGTTCTTGATCGGAACTTTGGTGCCGATGTTCTTCCTCTTCGGCTGGTGGGGTGGACCCGAACGACGGAAGCTGGTGCATCGGCTGTTCTTGCTGAACTTCGCGGGCAGCGTGTTCATTCTGGCGGGACTGGTTGGAGCCGTGTTCGTCGATACCTGGCAACGTGCCGAATCCAACCCGGCGGCCCGCGCTGCCGTCGCGGAAGGCGAGCAACCGGCCTCGCATCCGCGCTTGTCGTTCTGGATTCCGGCCTTGGTGGAACGCGGCTTCCACTTGAAGGCCGGCACAGATTCCGTGCGGGAAATCCGAGACCGCTTGTTGCCGTGGGTCTTTTGGAGTTTGGTGTTGGGCTTGGCCATCCGAGGTGCCGTCTTCCCGTTCCATTCCTGGTTCCCGCATCTGGTTCGCGAAGCACCGGCGTCGCTCGTGCTGATGTTTACCTGCGTGGGAGCGAAAGTGGGCTGCTATGGATTGCTGCGCTTTGTGATCCCGTTGTTCCCCGAAATGATCAGTCATGCGCAAACATACTTGCTGGCTCCTGCCGCAATCGGCTGCGTTTATTTTGGGCTGTTGGCACTTGGGCAAGGCAACATCAAGCGGCTGTTTGCCTACGCGGGGTTGTGCCATCTATCGATGTGCTGGCTGGGAGTGCTGTCGCTCAACCAGGTCGGGGCGGTCGGTGGGATGTTGCACGCGATCAACCACGGTTTGTTTGCGGCCTGCGTGATTTTGCTGCTGGCGGCCTTGGAGCGTCGTTATGAGACTACGGACTTCGACGCGTTCGGTGGTCTCGCTCATCGATTGCCGCTGCTTTCGTCGGCGTTCTTGTTCGCCACGCTGGCTTGGATCGGGACGCCGTTCCTGAACGGTTTCGCGAGCCAGTCGCTGTTGGTCGTCGGCATTTTTCGCGGCGAGCCGATTCAGCCGGACCAACCCAGTATCGCCGCGCAGTGGAGCGAAACCGTCGCCACAATCTTCGGACTCACCTTGGTGGCCTGGTCGCTGATTGCGATGTGGCAGCGAGTCTTCATGGGCCGCATCCGCGAACCGATTTTGGACCAGTCCCGATTTCTGGATCCGCATGACCGCCAACGCGAGACGACGCATCCCGAACCAACTCTCGATCTCAGCGGCCGCGAGTTGTTCGCCGTCGTGCCGATCTTGACGGCGATTATTTGGCTGGGGCTGCATCCGCAATTCGTTTTGTCTCGATCCGCCTATGCAATCCAACGCATTTCGCAAACCCACGACGCGGCATTGGAACACGCGGCGAGCGACTAAGGACAATCGGAGCATGTGCGCTTGAGTCGCCACCGCCGCCAGACGGTGGTTCTCGGCACGGATCCACCGTCTGGCGACGGTGGCTAGTGCGCCTGTGAGCGCATCGGATCAGCGAGGTGTAAGTCCTCGCCG
>JAQBZS010000708.1 GCA_027622115.1 Planctomycetota bacterium
CGCACGGCAAGATCGAATTCAAAGACGGTTTGGTGGTTCTCAATCAAGCCTACCTGCTGAGCAGCGGATTGCCGATCGAGTTGAAAGCCAAGAGCTTGGAAGTCTGGTGCAAGGTTCACGGACTGGATCAGCGCGGCGGCGGAGTGATGGGCGTTCAAGGTCCCGGCGATTTCTTCGACACGATCGTGATCGGCGAAAGACAACCGCGACACTGGATCTCCGGCAGCAACGGATTCAGCCGCACCGAAGATTTTCCCGAATCCACTCCCGAGACGAAGCACGGCGAGTTACTGCATCTCGCGATGACGTACGCGGCAGACGGCACGACGACGCTGTACCGTGACGGCAAGCCTTACGGCAAACCTTATCGCAGGGGCAACGCCGTGTTCCCCAAGGACCAAAGTTCGGTGATCTTCGGCTTGCGTCATTTGCCGCCCGGGGGAAACAGGTTTCTCAACGTGAGTATCGACAAAGCTCGTTTGTACGATCGCGCGTTGACCCCCGAAGAGGTGGCGGCGTCGGCCAGCGGCAACAATCTCTACGTTTCGGACGAAGACTTATTGCTGGCCATGACGCCGGAGCAGAAAGCAAAACGAGCAGCGTTAATCAAGACGCTCGATCAATCACAAGTCGCGCTGAAAGAGGTTCCAGCAAACCAGGATCCAGCCAAGTTGCAGCAGGAAACGCAACAGCGGTTCGAGGACGAGCTGCGAAATATGATGCGTTCGCAGATCTTCGAGCGTGTCGCAGCGTCGGACCCGCGCTACGGCGGAGTCATCACGAACGCAGCCGTGTTGAGCATGAATTCCGGCCCGAAGCGGACTCACCCGATCGCCCGCGGCGCGTGGATCATCGAGGTGATTTTCAATGATCCGCCGCCTCCGCCTCCGAACGACGTGCCTCCGCTGAACGAGGACGACTCCGCGAAGGAACTAACGATCCGCGAGAAATTCGCCGCGCACCGCGCGAACCCGTCGTGCGCCGGTTGTCACTCGCGGCTCGACCCACTGGGCTTCGCGATGGAGAACTTCGACATCACCGGCCGCTGGCGCGACAAATACGAAAACGGCAAATCAGTCGATGCCAGTGGGACTCTGCTGAGAAAATATCCATTCGACGGCGTGGTCGGTTTCAAAGAATCGCTGGTGAAAGAGGACCGGCGATTTGCCAGAGCCTTCACCAGCCACTTGCTGCGATTTGCGTTGGCCAGGGAACTCGGCCCCGCCGACTCGGTGACGATCGACGCGATTGTCACCAAGACAGAGAAAGAGCACTTCAAACTGAAATCACTAATCAAAGAAGTTGCGGTCAGCTCGGGTGCCTCACACACATCAGATTGACACGACGTTCCGACCATCGACAGACCCCCGAGTCGTGACGGCAACGGACTTCGCACGATCTCGTGTGAGTGCCCTCATCCAGGTTTTTTCATTGTCGCTCTTTCTCAATAACCGCGAGATGAACTCATTACGAAGGGACCGATTCAACACCCTGAAACACATCCCCATCGCCTTACGGCTTCTTGCTTCTATGACTGTGCGGCAGGCCGGCGCACAACATCAATGCCGATGACCCGCCATCGTGTTCCTCGGCCGCGAGGACAAACTGATCCCCGTCGCAACGGTCGAGCGTTTTCAATCGGACATGAAAACCGCCGGTGTGCGCTGCGAAGCCGTCGTCTACGACCAGCAAGTGGTTTGTGACCTTCGAGTTGAACGCGCTGGCGGATGTTGAGCTGGCTCTCATCGATCCGGTGACAAACACGGTCGTCCGCCATCTGGCCGCCGGAGTTCTTGGTCCGAAAGTTCCACCGCCGCTGCTGCTGTTCTACCACGGAGATTCCCAAAAACTACCGTGGGATTCACGGAAGCTCGCCAGCCTGGGAACGATGGAGGGTGGAATCAAGTTCGATCTGCAAGGCAACTTGTATGTCGGCTACGTCGATCAGAAACCCAAACGCCCGCTGCCCAGTTTGAAGAGTTCACGTGGCAACCCCACGTCAAGCATCGAACGCTGATCCCAAGTTTCTAACAAGCCAGCCATACGCTGATGCAGTCGCGTGATTCACCAAGGGTTACTTCAGGGCTTGAGCCAAAAACTCGTACGCTCGACGACGCGAGTCGTCTGGGAATGAGTGACCAGCCTCTGGATAGTGGCCGACAAGGGCATCCGGCTTGCCGTGCAATTCGTAAATTGGTCGCGCGGCGGCGAGCACGTCCTTGACTCCACCGACATCGAAGTCGTTGTCCTTTGTCGCGGCAGAAGCAAAGAACGACCGTGGAGCGATCGCTCCCACCAATTCGTGGAAGTCAAACGGCAAACGTTGCGGGTCGCTCTTGAATTCGCTGGCGATCAGCGGCATGTAGCTCGGGCCGGTCCAACTCGGCACGTCGTCTTTCTGCATTGACGAGAAACCACAACTGCTGACGACCGCTTTCAAACGTGGCTCGAAGACGGCGGTGAAGATCGCGTTGTGACCGCCGAGCGAATGACCGATGCAACCGATGTGGTCCGCGTCCACTTCCGGCAACGTTTCGAGCAGATCGATCGCACGGATGTTGTCCCAGACCGCCTTCATTGTACCGCTGACATAACCGTGCTTCCGATCGAAGTCGTAAGCGTGTTCGCCGAAACTGGGGTAATCGGGAGCAAGCGTGACGAAACCACGCTCGGCCAGTTCGAGGGCGTACTTCAACTTCGGATCCCCGCGAACGCCGGCCGGTTCGTCCTTGCCGACATTCGTCGTCTGCTGAAGACAGAGCACGGCGGGGCGTGGGTTTGGCTTTGCGGCTGTCTTGCCTGGAAGGTTGGAAACCTGTCCCACGGGAAGAAACAAATACGCGGTTACGCGATCGGTCGGGTCCGATTGAAAGCTCAGCTTTCGCCGAATCAGCCCACCGACTTTGACCTCGTCGAGAACCTTGACATCCAGCGGCACACGGCGTGCTTTACTTGGCAACGGCCCGGTGACTCGTTGAAAGTGGCGAATAATGTGCTCACGCCGCTTGGCCCAATCGGCGAGAGTCTTCACGTCCCGCTTGTTGCCATCGGCGTCCAGCACGAACGACAGGTCTTGATGATTCCGATATTCCGGCAGCACCGGCGTGTCGTCGGCGAGCGATAGAATTGTAAGACACATCACGACTAGGACGACGAGAACTTGGCGGATCATGCTTGTCCCCTTGAGCCGACATTTCGAATCCAACTACGAACGGCAAAGTTTACGGCAGCATTGGTTCGTCGGTCAAATTTGGCGATTCTGTCGGACATTGTCGCTCACGATCCAAAAACATGACCCGTGAATCGATGACCGGCGTGGTATCCTTCACGCGACGGATAATGGAGTCGGCGGCGTGAATCGCCGAAAATCAGTGTCGGTGAAACACACTGCTGACCTCGGGCGGGATTCTGAACGATTCAGTCAACTTCCATGACGACCGACTGACCGATTCGACCGGCCGTTTGACACAGAAACCCTCGTTCGAGTCGCCAATTTGGACCTAGGAGCTTTTGCATGCACGATATCGAATTGAACCGAAGGCAAGCCCTCATCGCGAGCGGCTTAGGCACGCTGAGTCTCGGCATGCCGGGAGCTGTGTTGGGCGCCGACAAGGTCGATGCCAATGGCAAGGCCGTCGCTTCGGACAAGTCCTGCATCTTCGTCCTGCTCTGTGGAGGACCAAGTCACGTTGACACTTGGGATATGAAACCGGACGCACCGCTGGATTACCGTGGGCCCTACCAGCCCATCGCCACCAAAGTGCCAGGCATGAACCTCAATGAGATGCACACCGAACTGGCGAAGTTGACAGACCATTTCACGCTCATCAATTCAATGTCGCATCCCGGCGCGATCAACAATCACTTCGACGCGATGCACAATTTGCTCAGCGGCCAATCGGAGAAGCGGGTCCAACAGGGCATGCCGGACGAACTGCCGTACCTGGGTTCGTTCATTGCCAAACACAAGCCCAGCACGCGGAACTTCGTCTCCAACGCGTGGCTCATCAAATGTGTGGGGCCGCCGGTGTTTTGCGCTCCCAACATTGGCATTGGCGGCTACCTCGGCTCGGCTTTTGCGCCAGTGTTTGTCGGTTCGGAGAGCAACCATCCGGCGATGAAAGACTTCACACCGCCGCAGATTTACGACGCCTACGACGAGGATCGTTTCGCCTACCGCAAGTCGTTGCTCGGCAGCCTCGAATCCACCAGGCTGGATCAGGACCAGCAGGTCAAGGACTGGTCAGACCTGCGTGAGGAAACCTACGAAGCCTTAACGCGAGCCGAAGGCCGGCAAGCGTTTGATCTGAGCAGCGAGCCAGTCAAAGTTCGCGAACGCTACGGGATGCATCCGCTCGGGCAGAACCTGTTGCTCGCCCGTCGCATGGTCGAATCGGGTGTCCGTTTCGTCACGGTCAACGGCTGGACCGGTCAGGCGGAATACGACAAGCAGGGCCCGCCGAGCAGCAGCTGGGATATGCATGGCGGAAACATGGGAATGGGGAACGCCTTCGGGAACGGTTCCTATGGGATGGGATTCTGCCTGCCGCGTCTGGATCAGGCACTGGCTGGCCTGCTGTCGGACCTCAGTGAACGTGGCATGCTGGACGACACGCTGGTTGTT
>JAQBZS010000709.1 GCA_027622115.1 Planctomycetota bacterium
GACCGAAGACGCACCACCATCACGGTTTGCTTCGACAGCACCCTACGACCATGAATAATCCGCGCTAGTGTGGATGTGCGGCTGTCGCGATAAACAAAGTCGACAAAAACGCAAACACATAAGCTTGAAGAAATGCCACAAACAGTTCGAGCATCCCGATGCCGATCTGGCCAAAAATGCTCGAAGGCGTAATCAAGAAGTAAAGAAAGCCCTGAGAAGCATAGGTGCCGATAAAACCAAGAATCGCGGCAAGCACCGTATGGCCCGCCATAATGTTGGCAAACAGTCGGACGGCCAAAACACCGTGCTTGACAAGCAATCCGAACAGTTCGATCGGCCATAAGATGATGTGCATCACCTTGAGCGGCCCTTCGAGCGGCGGCGACAGCGAAAGCCAAAAACCGCCGACGCCGGATGCTCGTGAGCCAACAATGATCACCGTCGCAAACACGATCAGCGCGAGTGCTCCGGTGACATTAATCTCGCCGGTGGCCGACCCCAACATCGGGATGGCACCGAGTAAGTTGCAAAACAACACGTAAAAGAAACACGTCCAAATGAACGGCAAATGCACATCCGCAGGGTGCGAATACGTCTGAGCTGCCGCCTTTGAATGGCCGTGTGAATCGTGGCCGTGTGAGTCGCCATGGTCATCGTCGCCATGACCGTGCGAACTGTCTCCGATCGTCGGGCGGACCACTTCGTCGCGTATAAAGATCGCGATCGATTCCCAGAAGTTCCAAAAGCGACCACGAACCGGCTGGCCACCTTGAACACGCTTCGCCAATCCACGAAATATCAAAAACGTCAGCAAGCCCGCGACGACTTGGAGGACCATGAACTTCGTGAGGTCAAAGCCGGTCCCGAAGACGTTCTGCGGCAACTCCAACTTCTCACCAAAGGGCAAGTCGAAGTGCGTAAAATCGCGTACATGATGAAAGACGTCTTCTTCGTGCCCTTCGGCCATGCTTCACCTTGATTCTAATCAGTTCTCGCCATGATCAGCCGACGACTGCCGAACACTCTGCGACGAAATCCGTCTCAAGACCAGCCACGACTCAAGCGCGAGTGCAACAAGGTAGAAGACGAGGAGCCAGATCGTAAAATCCCAAAACGTGAAGTCCGACCGAAGATCGGTCAAGACCAGACAGCCAATCAAAGCGACCATCATTCTCGCGCCGCCTCCGCCAACGACCGCCAGTGCCGGCGCTGCGGGATTCGGCTTTGAATCAACGGTCGTAGCGGACATCTTCGCGACAAACCAGAACACGGGCCAAACGGGCAATGCACACAGCAAAGCTGCAAACGACAACCCCTCAAGCCCCCGCGTCCCCGAGATCAGATACGCCGGCCCGACCAGCAACAGCCAAACGACAGCCATGCCGATCAAGACTCGGCGGCTTTCCGCGAATGAATCCGAAAGGAAGTTCTGAGCCATCACGACTCTTGATTCCCCGAACTAGAGCCGCCGTTTTGGCGCGCTAATTGAAGAAGATGTTTCATACCTAAGTAAAAGCCGAACACGGCACCCACAACGACCAACCAGGGACTAGTTCCCAAGTATGGGTCAAGCAGGTAGCCGCCAAAGGGAGGGAGTCCCATTTCGAAGCTGACGGTCGTGCAATGCGAGACCCACTTCATCGCCGCAACCATCGGAGGCGGCTGTTGGCGAGGACTGCGATTCACGACCACATCCCCACTAAAAGATCATGCAAAACCACGAATTCGGCACCGGGTGGGTGCCAATGGCGGGGGAGTCTATTGCTGGCCAATATTGATGTCAAAGCAGCGGCCCAGATCCGCGAGGTGCCTTCGCGAATGCGAATTATTCGAGAGTCGGTCCTTGTCAGTGGGGAAAGTCTGATGCAACGGAGCGTTGATGACGTTGGTCGGCGAACCCTCGTTGTTGATGTCGCAGGGAATGAAGTCCGCGTATTTGCGCACGGCCTCGCGGAATTCATCCGCGCTCAGCATGTCCCGGTATTCTTCGGCGACGGGAATTCCGCTTATTCAGCCAATTCGTCGGGACGCGAGCCTACAACGAGTTGAGAAAGTACACCCGGGAGGATTCGAACCTCCAACCCCCGGTTCCGAAGACCGGTGCTCTATCCATTGAGCTACGGGTGCAAGCGACCGCCGAACGAGACTCTACCAGCCGACGACCCAAAAACAAACTGTCAAAACAGTCTCTTCTCCGCCTCGCAATTCTTCGATGTTGGGGGCGTCCTATCAGCGAACTCCGATGTTTGCACATCATTCGGGCAAAGTGATAGGCTTGGGTGATCCGGGTAAACCAACTCGATACACGCCGCAGACGTCCGGTCGCTCTCATTTGCGACCCACATTCTCCCCACCATGACGTCTGCCGTTATCCACGAAACAACGGAATTCTTTGCCAACCATCCTGCGTGACATTCGAAAGCGATCTACCGATGGGTGAAATCGTGCTGCTGGGTCTGTCGATTGCCGACTGGATTGTTCTGGCAATTTACTTTGTGGTGATTGTTTCGATCGGCGTGTGGTCCGCCACAAAAGTCAAGAACATGGCCGACTACTTCATGGGCGGTCGGCGGTTCGGCAAAGTATTCATGATGTTCTTCGCGTTTGGCGCGGGGACCAATGCCGATCAGGCGGTCGGCGTTGTTGCGGGGACGTGGCGAGTCGGCTTGGCCGGGATCTGGTGGCAATTCCTCTGGCTGTGGGCCACGCCGTTCTATTGGATCGTGGCTCCCGTGATGCGTCGAATGCGAGCACTCACGACCGCCGACTTCTTCGAATCTCGGTTCAGCACCAGCACTGCGACGCTGTATTCAGTTTACGGAATCATGACGTCGATCGTGTTCATGGCCGGCGGACTTTATGGGGCCGGCAAGATGGTCGATGCCTTAACTGGCAGCGAACTCGATCGAGTCGCGATCGAGGCCGATATCCAAGTTCCCGACCTGAAATGGAATCCGGAAGACCGCGAGATCGTCAGCGGAACTCGGCGAATTCAGGGATACGAGTTTGCCATCTTGGCGATGACGGTGCTCTTTGTGGCCTACGGGATGGCCGGTGGGTTGGGCGCGGCGATCATTACGGACTTCATCCAGGGCGTGCTGACCATTGCGTTTTCCTTCCTGCTGCTGCCGTTTGTCTTCGAAATGATCGGTGGTTTCGGGCAACTGCACGAGCAAGCCGACCTCAAAACCGGGATGCTGGAAATGGTGGCCGATCCCAAGGTCGCCACGGCACTCGGTCGCGAACCGATCACCGGTTTCTATGTGCTCATGTTGTCACTGACGGCATTGGCGGGCATCGTGGTGCAGCCGCACATCATGGGGGTCTGCGGTGCGGGAAAGACCGAACTGGAAGGACGATTCGGATTCACATTCGGCAATTTCCTGAAACGTTTCTGCACGATGGCTTGGACGTTTACGGGACTGGCCTGCATCATTTGGTATCTCGGTTCGGAGAGCAATTTGCCGGAATGGGAACGACGGGTTTACGACGCCGGGGAACAAACCACCACGGAAACCACGGTCACGACGACCACGGTTGACGCAACGACGACCACCATCGCAACCACAACTACTCAAAAGGCTGCGAAGTTCTCGTTGCAGACCGTGAACGCCGGGTTGCTTTCGCCCGGAGAAGACGACGCGGATACGGAACTCAAAGCGGCGTTTATCAAACGCTTTGACAAGAGCGTGGACGGCACACCCGTCGACGGGAAGCTTGACGAAGGAGAACGTTCGGACGCGGACAAGGCGTTTGCCGATGGTCTGTTCGGGCGAGCCGCTTACGACATCCTGCCGACGATCATGCCGGGGCTCGTCGGGTTGTTGCTGGCGTCGCTCTTGGCGGCGGTGATGAGTTCCGCCGACGCACAGATGGTAGTTTCCAGTGGTTTGTTCACCGAAAACATCTACAAGCGATTTATGGCTCGCGACAAATCGCAACGGCATTATCTATGGGTCGGTCGCATCACGGGCTTACTGATCGTGCTGTGCGCGTTGGTTCTGCAATCGACGTTTACGGACGTGATCCACGCCCTGAAAGTGATCATCAATACGCCAGCCGCATTGGGCATCAGCCTGTGGTTCGGAATTGTCTGGCGCGGTTGGACGCCCTCGGCCGTGTGGGTTTCGACATTGCTGGCACTCGGATCATGGGCCGCGATGGCCAACCACGGACCGTTACTGGCCGTGCTGAATCTTCCCGCGTTGACCGATTGGAATCTGCCCGAGTGGCTGCTCAACGCTCAAGGCAACAATCTGACCAGTGCGTGGGTGATGGCCATTTACATGTTTGTCGGCGTCAGTTCGGGCATGCTGGTGAGTTTTTTCACACCGCGTCCAACGCAGGAAAAACTGGATCATTTCTTCACGTTGATTCACACGCCGATTACCCCGGGCGAAGAAGTCGCGGCACCTTGCACACTGCCGGACAATCCGGCTCCCAAGGGCGAAAAGCTGTTCAACCTGGAAGACATCGAACTCCCCAAACCGACACTCATCGGGCTGGGCGGCTTTGTCATCGCCTGGATGCTGGTCGCGCTGATAATCTGGCTCACGAGTTACTTGGCCGAAATCTGGTAAGGGACGGCGCCGGAACAACTTGAACAATTACGGTGCAGCTAG
>JAQBZS010000710.1 GCA_027622115.1 Planctomycetota bacterium
AAAACTCTCTCCGTCGGTGCTTCCGGGTTGGCGATGTCCACCTTCGCCAGGATGCGTTTCGCCCGAATGACTTCATCGAGTCGGCGACGGTTTTCCGCGAGATTGTCTCGGGTGTTTTCACGGTGCCACAAATGGACCACCGGTGCGGCGTAATGGGCGGATTTGTGGTACACGCCGGCGTTGATCAGCCGCACGGCCAGGTCGGAGTCTTCCAGGCCCCAACCGGAGAATGCTTCGTCAAAACCGTTGACTCTCAACAAGTCGCTCCGCCAAGCCGCCATGTTGCAGGTCATCACGCCTTGCCAGCGTTTCTTCCGAAGTCGACGCAACGGCCAGCGAATCGGCAGTTTTGCCAGCGGCAATAGGCGGTTGACGTTGCCGTGCAATCGAGCCTTTAGCCAGTCGGTTTTCGTCCAACGGTTTACGGGAATGGACTTCGCGAGCACTTGCCGAGTGAATCGTTCCGTCAGCAAGATGCGGTTGCCCACCGAGAACCAACCGGGTTCCGCGAGTTCTCGATGCCGGGCGACGAAGCTCGGCAGTGGGATGCAGTCGCCGTCGGTGAAGATGACGTAATTGGATTCGGTCACGGCCAATGCGCGGTTGCGGATGGCGGCGGCTCGGAAGCCGCGGTCTTGGTGCCATACGTGTTGAATGGGAAACGTCGCGCGCGTTCTCAAATCGTTGATGACATCCAGCGTGTCGCGCGTCGAACCGTCATCCGCGATGATCATGTCGAAGTTCCGATCGGTTTGATCGAAGTAAGCTTGTATGACGGCGGCCAACGCATCTGGGCGGTTATATGTCGTGATGATGACTGTGATTCGATCCACGTGGGACTCCACGATTCGTTGCTCGGGTTACGGGATTAGGCGATTGAGCGCCGGCCCCGGTCGTACGCCTGCGGCTGACGGTTAAACGACCTAAAGACTTCCGGTTTTCAAAGTGACTGCAATTCGCATTATGCGGCCCGGTTCGTCGACACGGTTTTCGGCTCGACGTCCGACGAGACGCTCGCGGGGTGCTGGATTCGTTCCAGCAGCATGAGTTTGAGATAGCGGTAATAGGTTCCTTCCGCGTTTGAAACGGCCAGCATGAAGCCTTCGCGACCGTCGAGGAATCCGCCTCGTACGACATACGTCTTGAAAAAGTTCCACAACCCGCGAAGCACGGCCTGCAACAACGATCCGCGTTTCCCACGTTCGAATTGCATGCGGGCGCTCGCGGTCGAATACTCGTTGACCTTGTCCAACACGGCGTCGAGTGTCTGGAACGTCTCGTGCATCAAAGGATTCGTCAGCGTTCCGATCGGTCCGTCAATGACCATCCGCTCGTGAACGAGATCGTCGGTGAATCGGGCGACGCCGCGCCGCGTCAACCGTAGCACGTGATCTGGCCACCAACCGCTGTGACGGATCCAGCGACCGCAATAACTCGAAAGCCGCGGCATCCGATATGCGTCCACGGGCGTGTCGTGAGAAGGCACGCTGTCCGCATTGATGATGCCCTCGATCTCGGCTCGGAGTTCCGGCGAGATGCGTTCGTCCGCATCAATCGACAACACCCAATCGCCATTCGCCAAATTCAAGGCGCGATTTTTCTGACGGCCATAGCCCGGCCAGTCGGTGAGATGCACGTTCGGCGTGAATTCTCGGCAGATCGCCACGGTTTGATCGGTGCTCCCGGAATCCAGCACGATGATTTCGTCCGCCCATGCGACGGACTCCAAACACGGGCGAATCGTGCCGGCTTCATTCTTGGCGATGATGATGACCGAAAGCATGGGAACTCCACGAAGAGGCTTGTCCAATGGACGTCACGCGGACTTGCGTTGATCGAACGCGTCAAGAGCCCAGAGCCGTGGACTCGATACCTCGGAGTGCACTTGCACCGAAGCGTCGAGGCGAGCCGCGACTGCCGTGAAAACTCGATCCACATCCAGCTCAGCCATGCAACGGTGATGCCCCAACGGGCAGACTCGCTGTTGACAAGGTCCGCAATCGAGGTCCACTTGCAGGTGTGTCGCTTTGCCGTAAAACGTCTCGCTCCACGCGATGTGCGTCGGCCCGAACAGCGTGACCACCGGCACATCAAACGGCTGGGCGAAATGCCGCGGCCCAGAATCGGTGGTGACGAGTAACGCCGCATGTTTCACTGCGGCTTTCGTGAGTCCAATGCTGGGGGCGACTAGGCCCAGTGATACCACGTCCGGATGTTCCGCAAATTCCACAATTCGGGCGGCTTCGTCTCGTTCAGCCGGACCGCACAACACCACGACCGCGAGGCCGAGTTCCACGCGAATCCTCCGAGCCAATTCGCCGAAGTATTCCGTGGGCCAGTGCTTCGCAGCACCGAAGGCACCGCCTGGGTTCAGGGACACGTAACCGCGTTGCCGCAACCCTGCGGCGTGCTGATCGAAGAAGTCGTCCAACCGACGCTCATCATCGATTGTTGTGGCCAATTCAGTCTGCCGGGAATCGACCGAGCAGCCGAGATGTTTCGCCAGACGCAGGTATTCTTCCAGCACCGGGTTGGGATCGGACTTGAGATGCGGCGTAATTCGGTCGGTCAGCAGCAAGCCGCGGTAGTCGCGATTCATGCCGACTCGACGTTTCGCTCCGGATTGCCAAGCCGTCCACGCCGAACGCAACGAGTTGGGGAACAGCACCGCGCAGTCAAAGCTCTCTTGGCGAAGCATCTTGATCAGACCCCAACCGCGACGGTCCCGACTTCGGCCTTTGGGATCGCAGAGGATTTGCTGGTCGACCAGATCCAAACCGGCGAGCACATCGGCCACGTAGGGACGCATGACCGCAGTGATCGTCGCGTCTGGAAACCCGTTGCGAATCGCGCGCAATGCGGGGGTTGCCATGACGGCGTCACCAATCCAGTTCGGTAGAAATGCGGCAATCTTCATAGTGCGATTCTGCATCAATAAACGTTGCGACGGACGACATGCCGCTCAGAAAGCTGGTTTGTCCCAGGATTGGGCCGCCAAACGCTGTTGCGGATGCAGTGTCGGGCAGCGAAGTTGGATGATTTCACAAATCGCTGCTTTGACCAGAATTCGTAGATCGGCGTCCGCTTTCGCGTCCTGAGCGATCTTCAACAGTTCACGAATCGCATCATTCGTGGGAAATGTCGGCGAGACTGCGGCGTGCGGCAGCAAGGTGATGGCCATGTTGCGGGTTTTGGGATTCTCGTTCTTCAACGCCTTGACCAAGTCGGACGCGGCGAATGGCGCGAGATGCACCAAGGTTTTTGAGACGAGTTCCTGTTCGTCGTCGTTACCCGTTTCGACTTGACTCAACAACCACGGAAGCAACGACGGATTTGAGTCCAACACATTCCGTAGCCCGTTTGGTTCGACGGGCGCTTTTTGCGGACTGGACGGATCTAGATAAGAGGGTGGCCCGTACTGGTTCTGTCCTCCGGCTATCGCCGCTAACCCACAAATCACTGCAAGAACCGCAAACCCGGTCAAATACTGAAAGCGCTTCATGTGGAACTCCTTTCAAAGATGGGAACCATTCGTGCTCGCAGACGTACTATGCCGCCTCCCCGAGGCTTTGGATCGATGTCACGATTTGTGTCGTTGAGAGACCCGGGTTGAGCGAAAGACCTCGCACGTCTCCGCCATACGCTTCGACGACTTCTCGACCGACGATCTCCAAGGTGGAACCGCCTTTCACCAAAACATCAGGCTGTAATCGCTCAAGCAGCGGAATCGGCGTGGGCTCATCGAACACGATCACGTGATCGACACACTCCAACGCCGCCAACATGCGGGCTCGGTGCTCTTGGCCGAGGACCGGGCGAGTCGGCCCCTTGTGCAGCCGCACTCCGGCATCGCTGTTCACGCCGACTACCAGCGCGTCGCCGTGCGTCGCGGCTTCTTCCAAGTAATGCACGTGACCGGGATGCAGCAGGTCGAAGCAGCCGTTCGTAAACACGACTCGCTGGCCAAGTTTCTTGCGAGACTTAACGTGTCGTTCGAGTACGTCAATGTCGCAGATCTTCTGTTGAGTCGTGCGGCCGGATCGCATGAGGTCCGAGATCATTTGTTCGCGGCTGATACTGACCACGCCGATTTGTTCGACTTCCAACCCGCCGGCCACATTGGCCAATCGGGCCAGATCGTCCGGCGCGACACCGGCTGCGGCACCGACACCGATCATCGCCAGCACCATGTCTCCGGCACCGGTGATGTCGTAGACCTCGCGGCGGCGCGTGGAGAAGTGTCTTGTTTCGCCATCCGGAAACACAAGCACCACGCCGTCGCTGTCGAGCGTGATCGTGGCGAAGTCCAAGTCGAGTTGTTCGCAAAGTTGCCTACCGGCGACGGCCGCGTCTGCTGGCGATTCGATCTTCACTCCGGTCGCGCATCGTGTCTCAAGTCGATTCGGTGTCATCGTGGTCACGCCACGGTAGTGCTGCCAATCCTCATTGGCCGGCGGGTCGACGATCACCGGAATGGAACGTTCGTTGGCAGCAACGATCAAAGGTCGCACCACTTCGGGCGTGCAGACTCCCTTGGCATAGTCCGAAATCAGCACAGCGTCGAATTCGTCGAGCCGTGCAACGATGGACGCTACGAGCCGCTCGGCCAATTCCGGCTGG
>JAQBZS010000711.1 GCA_027622115.1 Planctomycetota bacterium
TCATCACATCATGCCGAACGCCGACAACAACTTGTAGATACCGAATACGGTCAGGCCTCCCAACGCAGCCGAAATCATCATGGAGACCGGTGATGCATCTCGGCGAGGTCGTCGCGGCGCGGCTTCATTCGCAACTTCCCAGGGCTCGCTCGCGGTGTTCGGTGACGCAGATGTTGCGGGGGCGGTGAGAATTGCGGTCGCCGTATCGACAGGTATTGCCACCATCGGTGCGTCCTTGATTGTTGCGTTCGGAATTTCGGAACTCGCGGCGGTCACGACTTGAGCGATGGGGAGTGCCGCCTGGACCTGCGATTCGTCCGGAAATGTTGTGATCGGCTCCGGCTCGGAAGTTGCTGCGGGCTGCGAATCCAAGGCAACGTGGTCTGCTGCGGCTGGCGGCTCCGCCTTGGAATCGGCGGCGACGAGCAACTCCGCAGCGGCATCACTCGTTTCAACTTGAATCCCGTCGTCTTCGGGATCTGGGTTGCTCGGCCGGAACGTGATCATCGGGCCAGCGGGCGAGAGTGAGATGCAATCATTGGACTGCAAGAACGCACCCGTTCCTCGGTGTCGATCGTTGACCGAAAGTTGAGCGCCGACCAACGTATCGATGCGCCACTGAAACAAGATCTTGGACAGTCTGGCGTGTTGGAACGACAAGCGATCGTCGCCTGGGAAGGCAATCACGCACGCTTCGTCCGAACCGATCGAAGCGTCGGTCCCGTCAAACTCGATGACGCGACCGTCTTCGGTCTTGATGCAAATACTCATGCCGTTCGTCCCAGCAACACGCCGCGATGCGGTCAATTCTTTGGCAAGTAATTCAGCGTGTAGTACGCCTGCGGATGCAGCAAAGCAACTCCGTCGCTCGAACGAACGCCGTTCGAATGCAATTCGTGTACGTGCCCTTCCTGCAAACCACTCACATGCAGTCGCACGCTCAGCTTGTCCGCCGCGACAACCGCCTCGGTAATCGTCGGCGTGGTTTGGTCGACCTCCGGGCTGCCGTATGACGACTGGAAGATGTACGTGTAGGTCGAGAGCGAATACGACTCGACCTGACCGGCGGTTGCCGCGTCGACCGGTTTGGTGAATGTCAACTCGAAGCCGTCCGGTTTGACCCGCATTTCGTGGATCTCGAACGGAACCTTGCCGGTCCAATACACGCGTTCCAGCGAATGCGGCGATTTTCCGCGCGAGCCCCAACCGCGATTCGTTCCGCCGACGAACATGGACCCGTCGTCCGTAATTTCGACCGCCAAGCTGCCGGAATCGAAACCTTCCAGAAATGGGAAGCAGGCCCCTTGGTAGTGCCCGTCGATTTTCTCCAGATTGCAACGCATCACCGTGCTGAACGATTGGTCGCCGACGAACAGTTGGTTTTCAAACGGCCCGAATTTTCCGCCCGTCGTGTCACACGCGACGCCGCTCGCAGACTGCCCCATTTTCTTGTACGGGAACAAGATCGCCGGCGGCTCGAATTCCGGAATCTTCTTGGCTTCGGTCATGATGCGGCTGCCGCTCATCGGTTCCTTTGGCGGCTTGCCCAAGGCGGTCTGCACGGCCGGTTCACTGAACCAGCGATTGCCGGCGGGGTGGCCTTGGAACGATTGAGGACGCAACCACTTCAGACTGCATGTCCCATTCCACGGCCCTTGATTGTCCGTGTAAAAGACGTCGCCGACCGCGTTGAAGCCGATGCCGCCCGGCGAGCGAATACCGCTGCACGTGGGAATCAATTCGCCCTTCGAGTTCACTCGCACGCACCAGCCGCGGTATTTGCAGTTGCTGTTGAACGAACCCGTCAAACACAGCACAACCCAGACGTCGCCGTGCTTGTCGAACTTGGACCCGAAGGCGTATTCGTGATAATCCCCGTTGATTTCCCATCCATCGTTCACCGTTTCGAACAGATCGGCGATGCCGTCCGAATTCTCGTCTTTGATGCGGGACAGTTCGCAGCGTTGCGTGGCATAGAGCCAGCCGTTCTTTTCGGCAATGCCCAACACTTCATGCAGACCATGCGCGAATCGTTTGAAGACCACATCGTCAGCTTTGTTGGTGAAGGCGTTTTCCACCATCCAGATTTCACCGCGTCGCGTCGAAACCGCGAGTCGCCCGTCGGCCAGTTTTTGAATGCCGCCAACTTCCAGCAGGCTGCCCTTCGGCAGCGGAAACGTCAGCGTGGTGTAGAAGTCGCTTTCTTTCGGCGCGTCCTGTGCGAAGACGAAAGTTCCGTTTGCCAAAAGCAACAACGCCGCAATCGTTCGCATTTCGAACTCCTGTGAAGGATGCATTCACTGCGTTTGTGGTTGAATGGAGGGCTCTCACGTCGAGTGACGCATCCGTGTTCTAACGCTTCAAGCCGTCACAGCACACTGTTCGAACGGGATGTCGACAGAGCTGTGTTCGGAGCAAACGCTATGATTTTGAATGGCAGCCGATCAGATCGCCGCCCGTCACGTCGCGAGGATGAGCAACTCGAAAAACAGTATCACGACTCCACGCTGCCGGCTGGACCTGATGAACCGGGAATCCGCGACCTGCTGCTGATTTGCCTCAAGGAACATTACGGACGGTTTGAAGACTGCGCGGTCAATGTCGACGACGCATGAATTGAGCAACTGAGCCGGATTCAGTTCGAACACCAGAATTCTCAAGCGTTTAAACTGGTAGGGCCGACAATGCTGAATATCGCAGACCGACTGACTCGGAATGCCGAGCTGAATCCGTTTCAACGCGCCGTTGTGTTTCCCGCGGGCCGTGATTCCGCCGGTCGCGTGATGTATTCGCATCTCACGTTTCAGCAGCTCGACAACGAGAGCAACCGGCTGGCTCGCGGATTGGTGGCAATGGGAGTCGAACCGGCAGAGCGTCTGGTGCTCGCGGTGCGACCGAGCCTTGAGTTCATCGCGTTGACGTTCGCGATATTCAAAGCCGGAGCCACATGCGTGCTGATCGATCCGGGAATGGGCCGGTCGAACATCTTCAAGTGTCTGCAAGAAGTCGAACCCGATGGGTTCGTCGCGATTCCGTTGGTGCATGCGATTCGCTGCCTGAACCTCTGGAAGTTCCCGCGAGCCCGACACAACGTCACCGTCGGTCGCAGGCTGTTCTGGGGCGGGCCGACGTATCAGCAACTACTCGAATCTGGACACTTGAACATAGCTCTGCCACCGCGCGAAGCCACCGACCCTGCGGCCATCATCTTTACCAGCGGCAGCACGGGACCACCGAAAGGCGTTCTGTACGAGCACGGGATGTTCGACGCACAAGTCGATCTGCTGCGAGACTTCTACGACATTCAACCCGGCGAAATCGACCTGCCGGGCTTCCCGCTGTTCGCGTTGTACAACTCGGCGATGGGCGTCACGACCGTGATTCCGGACATGGATCCGACGCGACCCGCCAACGTGGACCCGACCAAGATCATCGAGGCCATCAACGACCAAGGCGTCACGCAGGCCTTCGGTTCGCCGGCATTGTGGAATCGCGTCGGTCGGTATTGCGAACAGCACGCCGTGAAATTCCCAACTCTGAAACGGGCGCTTTCTGCCGGGGCACCGGTTCCACCGCATGTCATCGAACGAGTGCGCAACGCGATGCCGACCCACGGAGCTGATATCCACACGCCGTACGGTGCCACCGAATCGCTGCCGGTGTGTTCGATCTCGGGGCGCGAGGTCTGCGAGGAGACTCGCGAATTGAGCGAGCAAGGTCGAGGCACATGCGTGGGTCGCCCGTTTCCTCGCATCGACGTGCGAATCATCCAAATCACCGACGGCCCCATCGCGTCGATTACGAACACGTCTCAATTGGCGACTGATGAAATCGGCGAGATCATCGTCCGCAGCCCCGCAGCGACTCGACACTATTTTCGAAGGCCCGAGGCAACGGCCGCCGCGAAAATCCCGGACGGCGAGACGTTTTGGCACCGCATGGGAGACGTCGGCTACATCGACGAGTCCGGTCGCTTATGGTTTTGCGGTCGGAAGTCTCACATCGTGCCTGCCGCGTCCGGCCGCATGTTCACGATTCCGTGTGAAGCGGTTTTCAACAACCACCCGCAAGTCTTTCGCAGTGCGCTCGTCGGAATCGGGCCGTCACCCCAGGAGCCGGTGATCATCGTTGAACCGGAGTCCGGCCAGTTTCCGCGAACCACCTCCGCGAAAGAACAAATGACCGAAGAGCTGCTACGATTGGGGCAGGCCAACCCGCAAACCGCAAATATTCGCCGAGTGCTGTTCCACGAATCGTTGCCGGTCGATACTCGGCACAACGTCAAGATCTTCCGGGAAAAACTCGCACCTTGGGCGGAACAGCAGCTTCACATCACGCGATGACTTCGTGGACCGGTTGTCCGTGCAACGCGATTGATACGGCTTGGCCGGTTGCGTCGCGGATGGTCATGTGCGGATCGAGCCCCACCAGGCGATAGATCGTGGCCACGTGGTCTGCCGACGACACCGGGAAATCGATGGGCCAGCCGGCTTGCTTGTCGCTCGTGCCGTAAACCGTGCCCCGCCGTGTTCCGCCGCCCGTCATCAGAATGAAACCGCACTGAGTCCAATGGTCTCGGCCGCCGTTCTGCGGTTTGACTTTCGGCGTGCGACCCATTT